>NZ_JAEQCB010000298.1:0-2890 GCF_020738785.1 Microcoleus sp. PH2017_05_CCC_O_A
CTCACGGGGAAGTAGGGGGCAAGAATTCGGAAGATCGAGTCCTAATAATCAAATAACAGCAATACAATCAATCTCTACCAACACATCCTTCGGCAAACGCGCAACCTCGACACAAGCGCGCGCAGGTGCAGTTTCCGCATCAAAATATTTCGCATAAACCGCATTCACAGCGGCAAAATCATTCATATTTTTGAGAAAAACTGTAGTTTTTACCACATCCAACCAAGTCGCGCCGGCTTCGGTGAGAATGGCTTCGAGATTTGCCATAACTTGTTCGGTTTGTTTTGCTACGTCGTCGGTGTAGACGATATCGTTTAGTCTAGTGTCGATCGCAATTTGACCAGCTACAAACAGCATAGTGCCCGAAGCGGCGATCGCTTGATTGTAAGGGCCGACTGGTGCGGGTGCTTTGTCAGTACGAATAATTTTGCGTGTCATAGATGTTCCTGTTTGAGATTCTTGTTGATTGGTTTCTGGTTTGTAAAATTCTCCATCAGGCATGATTGTACCAGTTAAGTCTGCATCCTTGATGTCAAATTAGCTCCTTGAAGACCCGTTCTCTCTAAAATTGCACCCCGCAAACAAGCGTTTCTTAGATTTACTTTTATCAATTCGGCTCCAGCTAAATCCGCCTTTGCTAGATTGATACCCGACAAATCATAGCTAGACAAATTGACACCGCGCAGCTTGGCTCCCTGAAGATTGGTATCTTTGATTTTTATGCTAGTTATATCTGCCCGACTTAAGTCTGCTTCAGTCAAGTTTGCCTGAGTCAGGTTTGCACTGTTGAGTTTAGCTCTGCTCAAACACACTTCAATCAAGGATGCTTCAATAAATTTTACACCAGCTAGTTGGGCATCACTTAGGATTGCTTCATTCAAGTTCGCATTACTAAAATTAGCATAATTTAAATTGGCTTTACTCAAATTAGCACCGCACAAATCTGCATCAGTGAAGTTTGCAGATTGAGCTTGTACTAACCCGCTCAAATTCGCACCTTTCAAAGATGCCTTCGTGAGGTTTGTACTATTAAGCGTTGCTTTCGTTAAGTTGGCCTCATTCAACTCTGCTGCTGTCAAGTTTGCAGAGCTTAAGTCTATCCCACTTAAGTCTGCACCTTTGAGGTCTACACCTCTGAGCATAGCTGAATGAAATTGTCGTTCGCCTTTGGCATATCTTTCTAAAAGTTCTTCAGCGTCCATTCATAACCTCGATCGCCCTCACGTCCCACAAACCACTATACCATCCGCGCGAATCAGGAGTGCACCTGCGATTTGGCGCGCGGATGATTATCGGATTTCACACCACAGAATTACCCGTGAAAGAACCTCAGCCAGCAATAAACTTCATCGCAACACCATTCATGCAGTAACGTTTGCCAGTAGGTGCAGGGCCGTCATCAAATACATGACCCAAATGCCCGCCACAGCGACGGCAATGTACCTCAATTCTAGTCCCAAACAGCGAATTATCGATCGATGTGGCGATCGCCCCTTTGATCGGATCGTAAAAACTTGGCCAACCAGTACCGCTATCAAATTTAGTTTGCGACGCAAAAACTGGTAAATTACACCCAGCACACGCATAAATTCCCTTACCGTATTGCTTGTCGAGAATGCTAGTATGAGAGCGTTCAGTAGCGTGTTTTCGCAACACATTAAACTGTGCCGGAGTCAAAAGTTTGCGCCACTCTGCCTCAGTTTTAGTAACTTCAAAAATACCATTACCAGCCGCCATAACATCTGACTTCCCCGGCAAACAGGACGATAACCATGCCATGCTGACTGTTGCTATACCAGCTTTCAAAAATAATCGTTTCTTCATCATTCATCATCCACTTGTTAATTAATTTAAACCACCAGCAGTCACGTTCAAAACTTTTTGCTGGATTTGTATCTTTTTTATCGGCGGTTGCAAAATTGCTCTTTTTCAACCGCAGATATAGGCAGATAAACGCAGATGAACGCAGATGAATTAGATATTATCTGCGTTAATCCGCGTTCATCCATTTTCATCTGCGGTTGCAAAATTCCTCTTTTTCAACCGCAGATATAGGCAAATAAACGCAGATAAACGCAGATGAATTAAACAACAACCGGAGCACCGACAACTTCACCCTTCAGCATCCGAGCAGCAGCATCCATCAACTGTTCCTCCAAATAAGGCTTAGTGAAATAGCCCTTCGCGCCCAAACTGTAAGCCATTTGGCGGTGTCTGTCAGCACCGCGAGAAGTTAGCATCGCGATCGGCAATTCGCACAAAACCGCATCCTTCTGCATCCGAGAAAGCAGTTCTAAACCATCCATTCTCGGCATCTCAAGTAATCGACAAGAGCGATCGCACCGTAATCGAATCATCCACAATTAGTACAGTAGGCTCAGTCTTCTCAATTTCCGCCTCAGCAGCAGCTCGATCGCTCTCATCCCAAAGCGTACCGCCAGCTTCCTTTCGCAGCCTGCCGGTAGCCAAATCGATCAGTTCTAGAACGTCCGCAATCGCTACGATCCGGCCATCCCCGAGCACCGTAGCACCCGCAATCCCGATCGGCTTCGGCACAGGCCCTTCCAACTGCTTGATCACAATTTCCTGTTCCGTCGAAACCTGATCCACCTGCACCGCCAAGAAATTGCCAGCAGAGCGCAGCACGATCACCGAAATCATGTCATCGTCAGTATTAAACCCGTAAACACTGCCCCGGCCCAAATGGCGGTTGTAACCCAACAAATCCCGCAGCGGGCGGAACGGCAAAATCGAACCCCGCCACTCAATGCAAGGCAAACCGTCTGCTCCCGTCGTCACCTGATCGCGAGGTACATCGATCATGTCCTCCACCCCGTCCATCGGGAAAGCAATCCGAGCTCGATCGCTAATGCAAGTCAGAGCCTTAGAA
>NZ_JAEQCB010000299.1:0-1939 GCF_020738785.1 Microcoleus sp. PH2017_05_CCC_O_A
ATTCATGCCTGGTAAGCAGATGGGAATGTCTATCGATTGTTATCCCGACAGTTTGATCGGCAAGATTCCTAACCTTTATTATTACGCCGCCAACAATCCTAGCGAGGCAACAATTGCTAAGCGCCGCAGTTATGCTGAAACGATCAGCTATCTGACTCCTCCGGCTGAAAATGCTGGTTTGTATAAAGGTTTGCAGGAACTCAGCGAGTTGATTGCTTCCTATCAAACTTTGAAGGATACGGGCCGGGGTGCGCCGATCGTGGATGCGATCGTTGAGAAGTGCCGTTTGGTGAATTTGGATAAGGATATCAACCTACCTCCCGAACAAGAAAGAGGGGTTGCTGCTGGTATGACTGCGGAGGAACGGGATAATTTAGTTGGCTTGGTTTACCGCAAGTTGATGGAGATTGAATCGCGGTTGTTACCTTGTGGTTTGCACGTTGTTGGGAAGCCGCCGACTGCGGAAGAGGCGATCGCAACTCTGGTTAACATTGCTAATTTAGACCGGGAAGAAGACGGATTAGTCAGTTTGTCGCGGATTATTGCTCTAAGTTGCGATCGGAATATTGACGATATCTACACCAACAACGACAAAGGCATTTTAGCAGATGTCGAATTGCTGCAAAATATCACCTTAGCCTGTCGCGATGCTGTTAGCGCTTTAGTGAAAGAACAAACCGATGCTGAGGGTCGAGTTTCCCTAGTTTCCAAGTTGAATTTCTTCAACATGGGCAAGAAAACACCTTGGATTGAATCCTTACACGCAGCCGGTTACAAAAAAGTCGATGTAGAGCTAATTAAACCGCTCTTTGAGTATCTCGAATTCTGCTTACAGCAAGTTTGCGCCGACAACGAATTAGGCGCACTGTTACGCGCGTTAGAGGGCGAATACATTATCCCCGGCCCAGGCGGCGATCCGATTCGCAACCCGGATGTTTTGCCGACTGGCAAGAATATGCACGCTTTGGACCCGCAGTCAATCCCTACGACTGGGGCGATCAAGTCTGCTAAGGTTGTAGTCGATCGGCTATTAGAAAGACAGCGCACTGATAACGACGGCAACTATCCCGAAACCATCGCCGTTGTGCTCTGGGGAACCGACAACATCAAGACTTACGGCGAATCCCTCGCCCAAGTAATGTGGATGGTGGGAGTGAAGCCAGTACCCGACGCTTTAGGCCGGGTAAACAAACTGGAATTGCTGTCTTTAGAAGAGTTGGGACGGCCTCGAATCGACGTAGTAATTAACTGTTCCGGCGTCTTCCGCGACTTGTTCATCAACCAAATGAATTTGTTAGATAAAGCCGTGAAAATGGCAGCGGAAGCCGACGAACCCTTAGAAATGAACTTCGTCCGCAAACACGCCTTGAAGCAAGCCGAAGAAATGGGAATCAACCTGCGACAAGCAGCAACCCGCGTCTTTTCCAATGCTTCTGGTTCCTATTCATCTAACGTCAACTTAGCCGTAGAAAACAGCACCTGGGAAAGCGAAGCTGAGTTGCAGGAAATGTACCTAACTCGCAAATCCTTCGCCTTTTCTTCCGACAATCCCGGCACAATGGAACAAGACAGGCAGATTTTTGAATCATCCTTAAAAACTGCGGAAGTCACCTTCCAAAACTTAGATTCTGCGGAGATTTCGCTAACCGACGTGTCGCACTATTTCGACTCCGATCCAACTAAATTGATCGGCAGTTTGCGCGCAGATGGCAAGAAACCAACATCCTTCGTTGCTGATACCACAACAGCGAACGCCCAGGTACGGACGCTATCAGAAACCGTGCGTTTAGATTCGCGGACAAAGCTGCTGAATCCGAAGTGGTACGAGGGGATGTTATCGCACGGTTATGAAGGCGTGCGGGAGATTTCTAAGCGTCTGGTGAATACGACTGGATGGAGTGCGACTGCGGGCGCGGTGGATAA
This sequence comes from Microcoleus sp. PH2017_05_CCC_O_A, assembly GCF_020738785.1. Taxonomy (NCBI): domain Bacteria; kingdom Bacillati; phylum Cyanobacteriota; class Cyanophyceae; order Oscillatoriales; family Microcoleaceae; genus Microcoleus; species Microcoleus sp. PH2017_05_CCC_O_A. The sequence continues at coordinate 1,924 of NZ_JAEQCB010000299.1, forward strand.
TTGGGTGTATGAGGAT
>NZ_JAEQCB010000300.1:0-1923 GCF_020738785.1 Microcoleus sp. PH2017_05_CCC_O_A
AAAAAAGGATGAAGATATCGAGGAGCGGAATGAAGCGAAAGTTTCACGTTCCGTTCTGAATGAGAGGTAGGGGTAGAAATGCCCCTATCGACTCTAACAACCAAAACGGTACTGCAAACCCCGCACACAAGGTTATAGGAGTTAAGTCAAATGGCAAACAAACTCCAAGTGAACACACAGGCGATCGGCTACAGCGACTTATACTGGAACCGATTTAGTCCGAGAGTAGCGACTATCAGCAGCATCCGCAACGCCAACCACTGGGACGGCGGATTTATCACCTACATTGCATATCCCACAAAAGTAGAAGCCACAGCAGCAATGAAACATTTGCTACTGAATCAAAAAGCTGCGGATGTTGATATGCGGAAAGCCAAGCGGATGAAAGCAAAAGGCATTCGGTGGGAACTCAAAATTCGGGGTTTAGCTTTTAATGAAGTGTTGAAACTGGCAACAATGGATATAACTGGAAAGCTAGTTATGTCATCTGTAACAACTACTCAAGCCACAGGCTGATAGCTGAATTTAGATAATTTGTAAGGGCGGTGCCCATGCCCGCCCTAACTCCAGATTTTTCTCTTACCTCTACATCTTCCTCAGTGTCATCTGCTGTTCACGAAAAACTATAACTATATGCGTTTCATCAGCCCCAAAACAGACTTTGCATTCAAAAAAATCTTCGCATCTTCAGAACATCCAGAAATTTTAATCAGCTTCCTAAATGCAATGCTGTATAACGGAGAATCCACAATCGAAGAAATAGAAATAATTGACCCTTATTCAGCCGGAAGCGTCACAGGATTAAAAGACACCTACCTGGATGTCAAAGCCAAGATTACCGGAAACAAAACCGTAATTGTGGAAATGCAGGTACTCAACGTCGCCGCCTTTGAAAAACGAGTCGTGTACAACGCAGCCAAAACCTATTCTACTCAACTCAAAGCCGGAGAAGGTTATTTAAGATTAAAACCAGTCATTGCCTTAACCATCACCGACTTCATCTTATTTGAAAACACCGAAAAACTAATTTCGCACTTTGAATTCACAGAAACCGAAGAAAAATTCGTCTATCCCAACTGCGAAATCAAATTAGTGTTTGTCGAATTACCGAAATTCAAAAAAGAATTGAATGAACTCACAACTCTGCCTGAAAAATGGATTTACTTCATGAAAAACGCACCCTCATTGGAAGTAGTACCAGAGACATTGGGGTCAGTTGCAGAGATTAATGCCGCGATGGGAATTGCCAACCGAGCAAATTTGACCCTCGACGAATTAAATGATGTAGACAAGCGAGAAATGTTTATCCAAGACCAACTAGGTTCTGTGACAAAAGGGATAGAGATTGGTATTCAAAGGGGAATACAACAAGGAATACAACAAGGAATACAACAAGGGATTGAACAAGGGATTGAACAAGGGATTGAACAAGGGATTGAACAAGGGATTGAACAGGGAATCGAAAGGGGTAAAATTGAGGGGGAAATAGGATTAATTATGCGTCAGATTGTGCGGCGGGTGGGTGATGTTACAATGGAAATTCAAACTCGCATCCAGGGGTTATCTGCGGCACAGTTAGATGATTTGGGAGAGGCTTTGTTGGATTTTACAAGTGAAGAGGATTTAATTGCGTGGTTAGATTCTGCGGTTGGATGAATAGCAGTTTGTAGATACCGTAGTTCAGCGGTAGGGTGCGTCAATCGATTTTAGATTTTAGATTTTAGATTTTAGATTTTAGAGGCGATCCCACGGATAAATTCGGGGGAAGAGAGGATTTTCGATTTTCGATTTGGGATTGATTCCACGGATAAATCCGGGGGCTTGTATAGCCTTTCTCAAAAAGATGAGGTATAACTGACAGCCCACACAACCCTTAAACCAAGAGGGCCCAAGCCCAACAACATCCGCGAATCTTTCTGAGAA
>NZ_JAEQCB010000301.1:0-1882 GCF_020738785.1 Microcoleus sp. PH2017_05_CCC_O_A
GTCAGTTTCATGATAGATTTTAGAGACATAAGATACGCTGCACACTGAAATTATCTTTGGGTCATTATAGGATCAATCATTCTGTGGTGCTCCCTTAAGAGCTTCTTGTCCCACCCCCTACTCCCCTTTTTAAGGCTACCGTGTACACACAAGTTGATTCTGAGCTAGTTTCCATCCCACAAAGATGGATTCAAACTGTCGGAGTCCATGAACAAGGGTAGGCATTCCGGGAGGTCTCTGAGAACTATAACCAGACCAACCCCCAAGTCGAGCAATCAGCCAAGTAGCCCAAGGTAAGGAAGTGGGAGGATAGGGGTTTTGCAATTTTTTCGTGCGCCCTTGAAGAGATGGTTCAATCACAGACAAGCACTGCTGTTGAGCATCAGAGAAAGCCAGGGAAACAGATAAGTCAGAATTATCGCGCCCTTCAACCATTTGTAGGGTTCGCACGGCAACCCCTAAAGCCAAGACAGTGAGTTTTTGAATGGCCACTACGGACTCTAACTGTGTAGCTTCAAGATTTAATCCTGCTTGTTTCAATGTGGCAAAAAGTTGTTCAATGCGCCATCGCCATCGATACCATTGGATAACTTGTAGTGCTTGTTCTAAACAAACCACCCTGTGAGTTGTGAGTAATCGCCAATGAATCGCCTCTTGCCCTGCCGGAGGATTAACTTCTATTGCTTCGACTGCATAAAGAGTGATACTGGGTGGATAATCTCGTGCTTTCAAGTGATCGGGACGGCGAATCTTCACACTAACACACCGAATCATCAGCAATGCTTCTCTCGCTGTCCGACCAATACGTGCGTCTGCTGGTACATTAATTGTACAAACCCCTTCACAAGGCTGTTCTGTTAAATAGGTATAAAGCGATTGGGATTGTCCTAATAACCGACGGTCTTGACGAACGCGCACCAATAGGTGATTGTGTTGGTCGGGCACGGTCGCCCATTCCTCATATAAGTCACTTTCGCGGTCACCAATGTGAGTGACCATCAGGGCACCACCTTTAGTGAAACACCGCTGACTGCGCTCGGCGGATGCCAACCATTTGTATGATTCTTTCTGCTCTATCGGCAGATTTTGATAATTGCGTTCATGCTTATTCTTATGATCTAAATCTCGACTCCACAGTTGCACCGTGCTTAACCCTAATGGAAAGCCATTTTCAGCATCCAAAACTAATGTAGGATGTATATAAAAACCCAGATCTGTATTATTGCCAACCACCCCTAATTGTTCGGGTTTTAATCGGCCGGAGTGGGACTGCAAATTGATTTCACTGCTATCACTGACGGCTAATACGTGCCGTCCTTCTATATTTTTTTGGCAATGCTCCGATAGGCTTTGCACTAATTCCGATACGGTCACGTTTTCATTCTCCAAAAAACGATAGTATCCTACTTGTTGAGCTCGATTTCGGCTGATTTGACGAATATTTACCGATTGATGCTGACCCATTGCTTCATATAATGCCGCCCCTTTTTTACCAACCTTGGGTCTCCAAAGGCTGTTCCTTCGTTCTGTTCTGCGTGAATCAGTATCGGATTGTCCACGGTTTATACCTCTGTCACATCTTTTTTGTATCCGCTCAATAATTAGGGGTAGCAGAGAAAAAAAGTAAGCAGAGTAAAAAAAGTGTTATAAAATAGGAGACATGACGCCAAAGACTATTTCACAAGACAAATCATCCTCCAATATACTGCAAACCATCGACCCCTCAGGTATTGCAGACGCATCAATGCGTCATAAAGTAGAGATATTACTGAACCTCATAGAACAATTACAATTAAAAGTCAAAGACTTAGAATCAGAGAATCAACGGTTAAAAGATGAAAACAACCGATTGAAGGGAGAACAAGGAAAACCAGACATCAAA
>NZ_JAEQCB010000038.1:0-31103 GCF_020738785.1 Microcoleus sp. PH2017_05_CCC_O_A
AAAACCTCCCTGCCACATGGTTAAATTCAATGTATTCTTAATTTTTGGGCTGGGTGGGGGCGGGTTTTTATAATTGTCGTTGGGTGTCATATATTTCGGTGAACCCGCCCCTACAGGATGGTGATATAATATTCGATATTGTGTTGATTACAAAAAAAAATATGAAATACAATCCCAATATTCATCATCGTCGTTCTATTCGTCTCCCCGGATATGATTACAGCCAACCTGGTGCATATTTTGTGACAATTTGTATTTGGCAACGTCAGTGTATATTAGGTGACATTGAAGAAGAAAATATGCTATTAAGCCGTTACGGTGAAGTAGTCAACTTTAATTGGTTTAATCTCAAGACAGTATATCCTCATATAGAATTAGATTCTTTTGTCATTATGCCGAATCATTTTCATGGAATCATCATCATAGAAAATCAGGATAAACGTCATGGGTTATCGGAAATTGTGAGAGGTTTTAAAACATTTTCTTCCAGTCGTATCAATCAACTACGCCGTGTTTCAGGAATCCAGGTATGGCAAAGGGGTTATTACGAACATATTATTCGCGATGAGACAACGTTTGCCAAAATTCAGGAATATATTATCAACAATCCGTATAAGTGGGAAACCGATGAAATGTACCCATCTAAAAAGTTTTGCAATTCCAAGAGAATCAATATTAAATTAGACAGTAAAAATGTATTATTGATGAATTTACGATCTTAAAAACAGAATTCGTAAGGGCGGGTTCGCCAGCGAAGTTGTCACTCACAAACAATCTCAAAAACCCGCCCAACCCAACCAATAAGCCCCAAAAACCTCCCCGCTACATGGTTGAATTCAATGTATTCTTAATTTCTGGGTGGGTGGGGGCGGGTTTTTATAATTGTCGTTGGGTGTCATATAATTCGGTGAACCCGCCCCTACAGGATGGTGATAAAATATTCTTTATCGTATTTTATGCCCAAATTCGTAGGGGCGGGTTCGCCACCGAATTTGTCACTCACAAACTATCTCAAAAACCCGCCCCAACCCAACCAATAACCCCCAAAAACCTCCCCGCCACATGGTTAAATTCAATGTATTCTTAATTTTTGGGCTGGGTGGGGGCGGGTTTTTATAATTGTCGTTGGGTATCATATATTTCGGCGAACCCGCCCCTACAGGATTGTCCTGATATTGATTGTCAATTAATTTATTATCATCATATCATCTACTAACAAAAACCATGAAATCAGCGGACAAAAACAATCTATTTTTCCTAACATTCCTCTCCTTCAGCACCTTAGCAACTTGGGAAACAGGACTTTTCACCCCATCCCAAATAGCCACAGCCCAAATCACCCCCGACACTGACGGCACGAATACTCAAATCACCCCCAGTGGCAACCAATTTAACATCCAAGGCGGCCAACAATCCAGCGACGGTACAAATCTATTTCACAGTTTCCAACAATTTGGTTTAACTCAAGGACAAACTGCTAACTTTATCTCAAATTCCAACATCCGCAATATTTTAGGGCGAGTTGTCGGCGGCGATGCTTCCATAATTAACGGCTTAATTCAAGTTACGGGCGGCAATGCCAACTTATTTTTAATGAATCCGGCGGGGATTGTTTTCGGTGCAAATTCCAGCTTAAATGTTCCCGGTTCTTTCACCGCGACTACTGCTACAGGAATTGGTTTCGGCAATAACTGGTTTAGTGCAGTTGGCGCGAATAATTATGCACAATTAGTCGGAAATCCGAACAGTTTTGCTTTTACAAATCTACAGCCGGGAGCAATTATCAATTTAGGTAGTTTGGCTGTGAAACAGGGACAGAGTTTAACTTTGTTGGGCGGCACGATTGTGAGTACGGGACAACTTGCTGCACCGGGAGGCAATATTACGATTGCTGCGGTTCCGGGTGAGAATTTAGTCAGAATTAGCCAACCGGGAAATCTGTTAAGTTTGGAGATTCAACCGCAATCTATGGCTGGTAGTTTGCCTCAAACTTGGGTGTTGCCAGTTACATCTTTGCCACAGTTGTTGACGGGTGAAGGGATAAGTGTAAGAGAAGTGACAGTTAATTCTCAAGGAGACGTAGTATTAACTGGTTCGACGACTCAATTAAAAAATGGAGATGCTTTTTTCAACGGAACTATTAGTACGTTATCTACAACTGATAAAATCAACAGTGGCTCCGTACTTTTACAGGCTCTCGGTAATATTATTACAACAGATATTAATACTAAATGGTTCGGTGCATTAGGCAGGGGAAATTCAGGCAATATCACTATTACCAGCACAGCAGGAGGCATAAACACTACTGCTGGCACTTTATCTAGTTATTCGTATAATGGCAATGCTGGTAATATAACACTCAATGCTCAACAAAATATTGTCACTGCTAGTTTAGAATCAGCACTAGATCAATATGTCACTGGTTATGTCAAAACAGGAAACTCTGGTAATATTTCGATTACTAGCACGGGAGGCTCCATCGATACCAGTGCTGGAGGTTTAGACAGTAGAGCAAATAATGGTAATGCCGGTTCCGTTACTCTACAAGCTAAGAATAATATTACTACTGCTGAGATAATAACTCTTCTCTTGGGCGGGACAAGTGGCAATAGTGGCAATATTTCGATCGTAAGTACAGAAGGAAGCATAAATCTTAATGGTGGTAGCTTACATAATAAAAATTCTCAACCAGATAATTTTGCTTACAAATTAGATACAGGAATTACATTCGGAAAAGGAGGTTCTATTTATCTAGAAGCTAAAAATGATATTACAACTGGCATAATTTATACTAGAGTCACTAATAATGGCGTAGGGATTAGCGGCAATATTTCTATTTTAAGTCGAACAGGAAATATTAATCTCAGTGGTACACAGATATCAACCAATTCTGACAATAATAACGGTGGTGTAATCAGATTGGAGGCTAATGGCAATATTAATGGTTATCAAATTTCTACGACTGGTAGGCAAGAAGGTGGTGCAATAAGTCTCAAGAGTGGTGGTTCGATCAATTTGGATTCGCTCAATGCCGATGGTGAAAACAGCAAAGGTGGAAATATTACGGTTCAAGCTCAAAATGGTATTCAAATATCACCGGGTAATCCAATTTTTTCTCGTTCTTCTGGGGGAAATGGTGGTAATATCACATTATTTAATACTAATCAAAATATAAGCATTGGTAGTGCAAATACCGAGTCTAAATCACAAGGTGGCAATATTGACATTACTAATACCAATGGTAATATCAATACAAATCAATTGGTTGCCGGTGCTTATGTACCTGCTTCTCCCCCATTCACAACTCAAACGGGTGGTAATATTAATGTAAGTGCTGGCGGCAATATTACTACTACTATTGTTGCGTCACAAGCTCAGCAACAAAGCGGTTCAATAAATCTTAATAGTAATGGTTCTATAAATACTCAAAATCTGTTTACTGTAGGTAATAATAATGGTGGAAATATTACTCTAAAAAGTGGCACTACGATCAATACCACTGCTGGACTGATCAATGCAATGGGTGGTAATAATGGCGGTAATATTTCCCTCGAAGCCACCGGCAATATCAATACAGGCGGAATTGGCAGCGCTCTATTATTAAGCGGATTTAACGCTAATAGTGGTAATCTTCGCATTCAAAGCGGCGGTAATGTTAACACAACTGCTGGCCCAATTTTTACTGCGGCAGCCAATGGTAGAGGTGGAAATGTAGCCATAGATGCTAAAGGAACTATGGCGACTTCTACTATCAATTCCCGCACTTTTTCTACCAATACTAATGTGATTGGTGGCAATATCGATCTCACGGCAAAGGAATCAATTACTGCGGCGGGAAATATCGAGACTAACCGCAATAATATTACATTTAATGCTCCGTTAAGATTGGCGAATGACCTGTCTGTAAAAATCTCTGGTACAGGTGATATTACTTGTAAGTCTACAGTTGACGGGCCTTACAATCTGACGGTTAAACCTGATACGGGAATGGCTCAATTTTTCGCTCCTATCGGTAACGTGACTCCTCTCAACAGCGTCAAAATTGAAAATGATATTACAAGAACGACTGTCGCAATCAATATTTCTACAACTAATAATATTACCACGCAAAATATTACTTCTCCGTTGGGAATTTCTTTGTACAGTGAGAAGGGAGCAATTCAAACGGGGAATCTTAATTCTAGTTCCTCTACTAATGGTGGAAATATTAGTCTAAATGCTGGTGGCAATATTACTGTTAATCAAATTGACAGTCAGAGCATGGGTAATGGTAGAGGTGGAGATATCTATGTTTGGACTGAAAAGTTTTTTCGATCAATCAATTCTTTTTCAGATAGAAATGGGGTTGCTGCTAGCATTTCGTCTGCTGGAGATGCTGGGGATAAAGGCGGTACAATTTTGCTGCGTCACGGCGGTAATGGACTGACGCCTTTTATTGTTGGCGATTCAACAACTAATGGAACTGCTGGTGCTATTACTCGGGGAAATGGCACGTCTTCACAAATTTTGTCTGGTAATAGATATTTTTATACATACAAACAGGATACAGAAAAGATTGAAATTCGATCGACCCCAGAGCCTCAGCCATCACTTACACCGACTCCTTCAGCAACGCCGACTCCTGCGACTGCAACTACTCCAGCGACTGCGCCTGCAACTACTCCAGCGACTGCACCTGCAACTACTCCAGCGACTGCGCCTGCAACTACTCCAGCGACTGCGCCTGCAACTACTCCAACGACTGCGCCTGCAACTACTCCAGCGACTGCGCCTGCAACTACTCCAGCGACTGCGCCTGCAACTACTCCAGCGACTGCGACTGCAACTACTCCAACGACTGCGCCTGCAACTACTCCAACGACTGCGCCTGCAACTACTCCAGCTACTGCGCCTGCAACTACTCCAGCGACTGCGCCAACAACCGCACCAACTCCCGCACCTTTACTTATACCCAGACGCCAGCCACCACAGGGTTTATCCCCCGCCGCAACTCCCACCCCAACACCGGAAAGCCCGATCGCAACTCCCACCCCAACACCCGATCGCCCGATCGCAACTCCCACCCCAACACCCGAAATCCCATCCCAAACACCCGCAATCTCGATCGCAACCCCAACCCCAACCCCATCCCCAACACCCGAACCCGCGCCGATCGACCTTTCCCCCATCCAAGAACTGCTAAACACCAATTTCTTCACACTGCCGCCCCGCACAACCCGCACACAGCCATCACTTCCAACAATACCAAGCGCGATCGATCGCATACCCGCCGCACCCACAATTCCCCCGATCGCCCAACTCACCGCCCCGATCGCACCTCCAAGCTCGATCGCACCTCCAAGTGCGATCGCACCTCCAAGTGCGATCGCACCTCCAAGTGCGATCGCACCCAATCCAACACCCGCACCCCTACAATCGCCTTACAATCCGCCTGTAGCAGCAATTCCACCTGTAATTGCACCCTCTTTCTCTCCCATTCCCGCACCCATTCCCCCAGCCGCAGTAGCACCCGCCCAAAGCGAAAATCCGCAACAAGATTTAGCCTTTTTAATTGGCGATTCATTAGGAGCAAAAACCACCATCACTCTCAATCCTGAAACCGGAATCCAAACTTTTAATTGGGCATTTAATAATCCCCAAAACAATTTCTCTCTCACACCACCGCCTATTCAAAAAACAACAGAGATCACTTTAATAACACCTCCAGAAAACCCGCCAGAAAACCCGCCACCGCCAAGCTCTTCTCTTTCCGAAAAACCCGACGGATGGATAGTCTTAACTCCTACTCCTGCGCCTACTATTGAGCCACCCGTTGAGGCGATCGAGCCTAATTCCTTGACAAGCATTCCCGAAACTACTCCGCCGCCAACTCCAGCACCAACTCCAGCGCCAACTCCAGCTCCAGCACCCGCACCAATTCCAACTCCCGCACCAGCTCCAGCACCCGCACCAATTCCAACTCCCGCACCAACTCCAGCAGCCGAAACTCCCCCACCCGCAAATATTCCCAATCTTTTTCCCTTAGAAATTAGCAGATTTAGCGTTGAACAAGCTTTAGATCAAGGCAATGCTGATGAGGCTATTGCCTTAATCGATAAACTCTTTGAACAAGACTATGAAAACTACTTTAAAGAAGATTTTACTGACAAAAGAGTCAATGTTGAGTATATCAGAGAAACTCTGAAAACAATTAAGACAGAAACCGGAAAACAAGCCGTAATCGTTTATGCCTTCGCCAGTCTCGAATCATTGTCGCTAATATTAGTAGTTCCCGAAGGCCCTCCAATTCTGAAATCTATTAAAGTCAATCGGGTAAACTTGAATAAAATCGTAAATGAATTTCAAAAAAATATCTCAAATCCAGATAGTCTTGAAGATAAAGACTTGGCAAATGCGAAGCAACTTTATGATTTCTTTGTTGAGCCAATTTCTAAAGAATTAGCAGAATTAAATATAGATACGCTAGTTTTTTCCTTCGATGCAGGTTTGCGACAATTGCCCATAGCAGCTTTCTACGATGGCGAACATTTTTTAGTAGAAAAGTACAGCCTCGGCTCAATTCCCAGTGTCAGCTTGACTAGCACTAATTATGAAAGCTTAAAAAACGCTCAAGTTTTAGCGATGGGTGCTTCCCAATTCCCCCATACTAATAAACCAAAGTTGCCTGCGGTGCCGATCGAATTATCTGCGATCGCCGGTACCACAAGCAACACCCAAAATGCTGGTGAATTACCGCTGTGGCGCGGCCGCTTTTTTCTCAATCAAGATTTTACCGTGGAAAATCTCACCAAACAGCGGCGGCAGCAACAGGCTTTTGAGATTGTTCACCTAGCTACTCACGCCAGCTTCCCGCAACATCAAAACGGACGCAAGGAGGCTGAAATTGACCTGTGGAACCGCTCTTTGGCTCTGGATAAATTTCGGTTGGCGAAGTGGTACGATCGCAGGCAAGTACAGTTATTGGTGTTGAGTGCGTGCGAAACTGCGATCGGCGACAATACAGCAGAAATGGGTTTTGCTGGACTGGCAGTCCGCAGCGGTGTAAAATCAGCTTTGGCGAGTTTGTGGAAGGTTAATGATTTCGCGACTTTGGGGCTGATGACTGAGTTTTATGCTAATTTGCGATCGACTCCCATTAAGGCTGAAGCCCTCAGACAAGCTCAACTGGCGATGATTCGCAAACAGGTCGCGATTAAAGATGGTAAGTTGGTGGGGAGTCAAAAAAGGGCGATCGATCTTACTCGGGCCGGACAAGTACCAAATTCAGATTTATCTCATCCCAAATTTTGGGCCGGATTTACACTAATTGGCAGTCCTTGGTAATCAGCTAGCGCGCATCTAATTTTAATACCAAATTGTCAAAAAATCTTTTTTGCAAAAATGAGATGCTCCAGGCCAAACGTAAAACTAAACTCTTTAGCCAAGCAAAAACCATGAGCAACTTTACTAAAATATTCAAGTCAAAAGATAAATCCTCAATCACCTTGAGTTTAGAGGAATCCGTCGCGGCGATCGCACTTGTCGCAGCGGAGGCTAATTCCCCTGACGCCGATGCAGATATCTTAGAAAGCATACTTTGGGATTCAGAAATATTTGCTGAATTCTCGGAAGATGATATGTCAGAAATGTTTCAACATTTGGCAAATATTATCGCGGAAGATGGTTTGGGAGGATTATTTAATACCGCCCATGAATCACTTCCAAATGAGGTGGTTTTGGATACTTTTGCCATTGTCGTAGCAATGTTTGTCGTAGATGATGAAGTGTCGAAAAAGCACCGGGATTTTCTCAAGGAATTTCAAGAAGTATTAGGTGTAGACGATGAGGAAGCCGAAGAAATTATCGGGGATGTAATTGCTGCATACTCCCACCTAGAAATCGAAGAGGCTGATTTCGATTTAGAAGAGGAGCCGTTGTACCTGTCTGCTAAACGCAATTTTACTGTCTCAATTCCAGTTGACAAGCAACGAGGCGGTAGGATTGATGATGGAGAAGGCTATGTTGCATTTTCTGATGGCTTTGGTGTTTTGCTGAAAATTGATTATTTCCAGACGGCTAGCGAAGTGGAAAAATTAATCGAGTCAGCGGGCGAATGGGCTTATCTTACTTCGTTTCTTAACAAGTTTATTGACGATCAAATTCTCGCTAAATTTGCTGATTCTAAGTTGCTCTACACTGAATATTTAGAAGATGAAGAAGCTTATTTTGCAGTGGTCGATTTACCGGGGAGTGCAACTCTCAGCGTGCAAGAAAAAGATGCCGCAGCTACTAAAGTGGATGCTTACCGGGGATTTATGGCTTTTATAGTTGACGATTTTTGCTACACGGTAAGTTGTCAGCGAGTTTATCAGGCTAAGGATGAATTGGGTTCTCTTGAGTCGGAGGTTGAGGGCATTATGAACAAGATTTTTGACTTTATTGAGACGATCGAATTTTCTGAGGGCGAATAAACATGATTTATAGCGGATTGAGGGAAAGATTAAGTATTGATGAATCAATCGCTCAATCGCTCAATCAAAAATTTCTGTAGGGTGCGTCGCCAGGGAGATTTGCGCTTGAATGCTAAAGATTTACCGAGGCGACACACCCGAAGAAACTTCTAGATATTAGAGTAGAGGTTTTTTGCATTGACACTCTCAGCGCTCTTCGCGACTGAGATTCTTAAGAAATTTCGTTCTTAATATCCCTATTGCTAGGGTTCCTGGGCGCAATCCTATTGCCAAAAAATGGCGGGCTGCTATCCTTGCCTTTGGGCAAGCTCCTCAAGCGTTTAAGGGGCTCGGGCCCTTGGTAACGCGAGAGTCCCCGCGTACCTTTAATATATGGTAGGCATTTGCTTCCCAGGTTTACACCTGTGTATCCATCCCAATAAGAGAGTGTAACGGCAAAAGACCTTTTTACACTGCTAAAAATGTTAAGAATTAAGAAAAATTCACGGCGGTTAAAACCGCCCGTGCCACTTTCATCTCAGGTCTAAAGACTCAGAGTTTTCCGCTTGCCGAACTTTTTTTATAAAATAGTGCGATCGAGAATTCGGCTGTTTTGACCAATTCTCGATCGCACTTCCAACTCAAATCACTCAACCGCAGTCGAGAGATAGCAGCAATTAGTGGGCCCTTGCGACTAATTAGTAGTCTGAGCTTCCACCAATCTTTGCTTGAGTTCTTCCAAAGCGCTCGCCCAGCGCGGATCTGGCTGCACCGAACCGGAATCAGCACTCGAAACCGTTGTTGTTGACTGATTGCGGCGAGACTTGTTGTTATCACCGCGACGGCGATTGCTTTTGCTAGAACCGCCACCTCCACCTTGGGTAGGAGGAGCCGAGCGCTGCTGTTGCTGCGGTGCAGGGACTGGCTGCGACGGCGACGATGATGCCAACTGCGGGGCAGCAGGCGATGATGACTGTTGCTGATCGTCTTCGCCCTTCTCAGATTTACCCTTAGAGCGGGGTAAGGCCTTCTCTATTTTCAGGGGGTTTTCTTTGAACATCAAGCCGTTGTATTTCTCAATAACTTGATCTGCTTGTTCGTCGGTTAGCACCGTCACAAAGCCAAATCCTCTGCATTTACCAGTTTTGCGATCTGTAATTACCTTTGTGGTAACAGATTCGCCTTCGGGTGCAAAAACTTCTTGCAATTCTAGGCGATCGAGTTCCTTCGGTAGATTACCAACATAAAGACGAATAGACATGAAAAATTCCTCCAGATTGGGATTTTAATTAGTTTGCTCGAACAAAATTACCTGAAGTCAAATCAATATTGACCGCAGGGAAACACCGCATAACCACAGAATTTGCACATTCCTCCCACCAACCTTGACAGCTCCCCCCACCTTTTAGAACAAAAAGATGATTTACTCTGATCGTGCCGGAACTGAACCGCCAATGCAGAGAGCTTTTAAATCTCAGGTTGTTGTGTAAACTTTTAGTCATCACTCAAATGTTTAGGCTATTGGCTGTTCTGTATTACTTGCTTCCGGTTTTGATTCAGAATGTTTATAGCCAGCGCCGTGTAGAAATTTATGTCCAAGGATGTCAATTGCGAGCGATCGGAATGCCAGTATTCAGTCTAATACAGTGAGGGAGAAAATCGCTAACATTTTTTCAGCCAGTAATCTTACCTCACTTCTAATCTCGCTCCTAATGTTGAGGACTACTCATTTACCCGGTATCCCTCAAATCGGGCCCGGCAGCGTCCGACCATTCTTTAAAGGTATCACAGCCTTGGTAACAGAGCTAGTTATTTAGCAAGATTTCATGCTGTATTGAACGAAAACCGTATCTGAATCACTTTTCTGAATTCATTCCGCAGAGCTAAATTCGCTGTCGAAAAAAAACAGCCGACAGGCGGCTGGCTGAACTTGCTGTGTTGGGAGGTTGACAATTTTTACGCAATGCCTTATCGATTTTAGCCAATTGAAGTTATTGCGCTATTTGGTTCAATCCGATTCATGTAAACAAATGTAACAGAGTGTTGGCAAAAAAGCAACTTTTCTTTACGAAGGGTTGACAGTTGACAGTTGTCCGGCTGGGGGTTGTCCGTCACATTCCATAAAGGTACGTTGTTGCGCTTCAGCGCTCTTTCATATAGACAAGAGCGCTGAAGCGCAACAACGTACCTTGTCTCATCTTCCGCCTTGGATAATGATGTACGCGCCCCAAACAGCAGCAGCAAAGGCCAAAATCGCAGACCAAATCGGATGTCCGCTGTCACTAACGAGTCCTTCTTGACTGCGGAGAGTTTCTAGGTCGATCGCCACAGTAGCACCCCGACGCAGCCAACCAGTCGCCACAACCGGTTTTCCGATCAAATCGGTAGGGCGAGTCGTCTGTTTGAGCAAAAATGGGTACAAAGAGCCGATCGGGCCAATCATCGAAACATAGTGCAACCTCACCAAACCCGTCGCCGTTTGCAAAATCAAATCCTGTCCCAGCCAATTGTCAATACCAGGTCTACCCAAAAGTTGCCCGGAAAGGCGCACAGGTTGAGCATCTAGCGGTAGAGTTTTCGAGTTTGACAAAATTTCTAGTAAACTTGGTGAAGTGGTTTCTCGTGGCGTAATGTCGGGGAAAAAATAGTTAATCCGCATCAAAGTACCGAGACAAAATCCGATCGGCAAACAGCCCCAAAGAATCGATCGATCGCCCAAAAGCCAATCCAATTGCCAAATACTCGTTTTGGAAAAAATCCAGCTAATCAACCACAGCAGTGCAACAATCCCCAGACTCATCGGAATCCCAAAAAACGGCGCACCTTGTAAAAATAGTTTTGAGTCTTTAAATTCGAGTATGGATTTAAACAGAGATAATTTTCCTGTTTTGGGTTTTTCCGGCGACAGACTCGCCAAATCTAACTCAGTCTCCAGTTTCCAGAATTGAGCGTAGAGTTCCAACAGCTTGAAACGCTCTCCCATCAAAGGATGCGTGCTGTTAATTGTCAACCAAATGCGTTCTCGATTGGTGACATCCCAGAGCAAAATCTGTTTTAGGGGCGCGCGTAATGCAGCACTACCAAAGGTTACAGCTTGTGCGACGCCGACGGGTAACAACAAATCGAAACTTTCGAGGAAAAAGCTAGTTTGTTTTTGCTGTTCAATATTTGCAGCAATGCCGATCGCAATTTTAGTTAGTGCTCGCGTCAAACCGTTGGGATTGCCGGTAATTTCTGCGGAAGTGCGATCGCTAAAATATACTCTACGGCGCGACAACCACAACATCGGCCAACGCAGTAATTTATAAATTCCGTAACTGGTAGCAGAAATTGCGGCGGTGACAACTCTCACAGTACGACGCAAAAAGTCGATCGTCATTAAATCGCACAACCGCTCGCCCCAGTATGCAGTCTGCCAATATATAAGGTAAGGAATCTGAAGCACCAACATCGCCAGCGACATCGGCGCAAAATCCCAGTGAGAAATATGCGCCAACTCCCGCGCGAAAATAGTGGCAATTTCATCATCCGTCAATTGATCTAACAGCCCTTGACTGACAGCAATCCGAGCAAAACGGGGCAAACAGCCGTAACTGAAAGCTACAGGAACATTGAGCGGTAAGAGTTTCAGTACAGGCGTTGGCATATTTTGCTTGGTGCCAAAACTGCGGAGTACGCGCGTCGCTTCCTTGCTGTGCTTGGATAAAACTGAGCCGCGCAGGGTTTCGATACCGCAAAAAAGTTTTAGCAGGGCGTCTGTCAGCCAGGGAGAAGACGCCAAAAGCAATCCGAAAAGAATCTGGAGGAAGAAAGTTGGATCTCGGTAAAAAAGCTGAATTGGCTGAAAAATTGGCAATCTAGTAAATATGTAAAGCTGAACTAATAGAGCATTGATGTTTGTCAGCAGGAATTGTAGGACTAATCGGGCTAGGAAAAATAGGGCGATCGCACTTCCAACAGCTTCGATCCGAAAATTCAGCAACTTTAGCGGTTTGAGGGGGCGCGGACTTTTGGTGCGCCCCGCTTGGCGCCAAGTAAGTTCGTAGGTATCTGGGGTGGCGAATCCGGGGATATCTGTTGGGGAACCGGAACTGTTTTCGCCGCTAGTTTCTGTATCGGTTGCGGTTGTTGTAGGGGCGGTGTCCCCGTGCTCGCCCTCTTGTGTCGGGTGAATCGGCGGTTTGGGGGGTGGAGGTGGCGGTGAAATATGTGTGGATTTGGTGTTTGCTGGGGCGTTAGTCGGCTCTAAGGGTGAAAATCCGGTTTTTTTGTCTGCGGTTGGTCGAGCGCCCTTAAGCGTTTCCTTCCGCGATTCCGTTGCTGAATCAAAGGCGACAAAGCCGGTTTCTGGTGTAGTTTCCGGTGGTTTTGGGGGGGTTAATTCTTTTAAAGTGCGATCGGCCCAGGTTTGGATTTGGGTGTTAGGGATGTTGGTGAGGGAAGTGCAAAGGGCGATCGCGCTTTTGAGATTTCCGGTGGCTTTGTATGCCGCCACTAATCCCATTTGGGCGCGGATTCCGGGCGGTTGATTTGCTGCGGTTTGGCTGACGGATTCCAAAAGGGCGATCGCGCTTTGGTAATCCTTTTGTTTCAAAGCAGCTAACCCAGCCTCTAGAGACTGTTTCAGAGATGAATCCGCCGAATTTTGATTGTTTGGAGATGCCATAACTGTGATTGCGATCGCGTCTTGTCTAAGATAACCTCACCCGAAGGCAATTCGGCAACTAGCAATGTACGGGATGTCACGGATCTTGAGGGAAGATGGCCGAGGTATCCAATGAACATATTTTCCTTAAAACGAGTGGGATGGGCTTCTAGCCCGTCCCGTATTTTCCTTAAAACAATGAGTGGGATGGGCTTCTAGCCCGTCCCAAATCTAAAAAATAAATACAGTATAATTTATCAAATCAGGCTTAAATACTTTTATTTCTTCAGTCCGCGAAGGCGGACTTTGTTCGTGTAGTCGCGATTTCAAAAGAGACTGTTGGCGAATCAAGAAAGGGTTTCACCCATCACCCCTCAAAAAGGTGTTTCTGGACTAAATATCTAATTGACCATGTAGCTGTTAACTACAAATAGCGAACGCAAATACTGACTTCCAGAGGTGAGGGGTGACGCCCCATGAATTCGCCAACAGTCTCTGGTGATAGGGAAATTGATATTTTTTCAGCTTGCATTATCTTAGCAATTGGTAATTACAAAGATTCTTTATTAAGAATCGCACAATACCCACAAAAAGTCGATCGCGATCGCAGAAACTGGGTTTTTTATAGTCGCGTGGAGCCTGAGAAACCGGGTTTCTTTGGAAAATCTCATGAGGATGCGTAAATTATCGTAGAAACCCGGTTTCTTGGATGGTGGGGCGATCGCATGGGCTAGAATGAGTCAAATGTGTCGAGCGCAATTTGGCAGGGCTGGCAATGCAAACCCTACATTGTCTCTAATTTGCTACAGAGTAGCTAACTCTGAGGACTCCTTTCTGGGATTTAATTTTAGTCACTTCTACTTCTCTCAACGTGCCAAGAGACTTAGGATGTGTCCCGCCACATGAGACAGCAGGAAAATCTCCGATGGCAATCTTGCGACTGCCGTAAGGATCGCCCTTAACTTGTACAGGTATATCTTCAAAGATTGCCTCTGCCAAATCGGATTTTAAGCTTTCCTGAACCTTTTCAATGGGTGGTAGAGTCCCTGAAAATTCAACTCGTGCTTGTCCTGGCCAATGATGCCCTCCAGTTGCTTGCAAATCGGGGAAACTTTTCTCAATTAATGCTGCAATCAAATGACCTGCAACATGGTGATTGGAATGAATCAAACGATTGTTGATATCGATTGAAATATTTACCTCCTGCCCAACTTCGAGATTTCGGAAATCTGAAACGTAATGATCGACATAGTTACCAGAATGAGAGGCATGAGTGACAAGAATATTGTCAATCAACCCAATGTCAGATTTTTGTCCGCCCCCTTGAGCATGAAAAATAGTTCGATCGAGGCGAATAATCGGTTGCTCGCCATTAATCAATTCAACGATCTTTGCAGTTTCTTCCGAAAGGTCTGAGTCTTGTAGGTAAAGCTTAATAGTGGTCACAATCAAAACCTCCAAATAAAAGTGTCAGAAACAGTAGTCAACTAGCTCCAGTAAGAGAGCGGATGATTGAAAGAACGAAAACCAATAAAGCAAGAACTACTCAAGCGTCCGCCAACACCAACACGCGATACAGAATGAAGATACCGGGAGTTAAACAGTATTAGATCGCCAGTCTCTGGTTTAATTTCAAGCTTAGGTGGGCCAATTTTTTCAGGATCAAATCCGTAGCCGTCTTGACGACGAAAATGTGATGATTTTTCTGGAAGAATAGAAGCATCCCATAATGACAAGCTGCCTCCTGACTCTGGCATATTGAGGTAAACGTTTGCCGCAAGCTGAATCCGAATTTCTCTCGCGCGTGGATTGAAATTAGAATCCTCTTGAATATTGTCATTGTGAGGGAAAATGTAAGACCCTTCTTTAAGAAGACGAGTCAAGCCGACAAACATAGGTAGACCATCAATATTTTCAAGATGTGCTCCTGCTGGCCACACTTCGTCTAAGTTGAGTCGCAGTCGATCTATTGGTGAATAGTATGGATCGAAAATTTCTCGAATTTCTCGAATGTTGTATCCAGCTTGGGCGTAGTATTGCTGCCAATGTAGTGGGTCGTTGTGTGTTTCGTAATAGGAAAGACGGTCGCGACCAATCTCTTCCGCACCAATAGTTGAATAGACTCCCATTCGTTCTTCGCTAGATAACCGTTCTTGAACTCGTTGACAGAAATTTTCAGGATAGTAATGACGAACTCGAATGGCGAGCAATTGACCTTTTATGAGAGCTATAATTGCTTCAGAGTGAAGCACTCTTTCTAAAATCAAAAAACTATCTTCACCTGTCTTTGTTTCTGTAGTTTGTGCCAGCATGACCAGATTCCTTTAAGAAGTGTATAGTTTGGATTGGTTTGAGCCGAAGTTTTGGATACAAGGATTGCGGCAAGTAAGAATATTGCTCTTCACAAGAATTCTTGCTCAATTAAGTTCTACGATATAGACTTATTTTTTAATTAGCTAGTCTTTTTTGTATCAACTTTCAAGGAAAATATTCATACTTTTAGATCGCCATATTAAGACTTTGAAGACAGAATGAAATATGTTCGGATACCTAATATCCGCGATTGATAAGGGTTTTGGCTCTTGGTATCGGGTGACTAGCTAGAAAGCGCATGAGTCTTTTTTGAACTAAAAAGTATCATTTGGTGTTTCTTTGCCAGGAAGCTATCGCAGAAACGCCAAACTTGTTTTACCAAAAACATTGTAATGGCAAAGGTTTTGACGCTACACTAAACCAACGTTAAAAAGTATCTTTGGGTATATGGGCGACGAGCACACAGCAATGGTCAACTGGGTCAAAAAAGCTTTGTTAGCTTTTCAAAATAGTTCTTTAACTGAGGCCCAGCGCAGTCTGATCGATCAGTTTTTGCAGGGCAAGACGATCGAGAATGCTGCAAAGGATAGCGGTTACAGTGTCATCCATGCCAAACGAGTCAGCGCGGACATCGGTGAGGCGATCGCCCTGGCAATGGGAGAATTGAAACCGATCAATAAATCCTCCTGGCTGCCGAAGATCCGGGACTATTTGCGACAGCAGCCAGAGCCCGATTTTGCAGCAGGTGAAGGGCCGATCGCACATCCCTCAGTACCAAACCAGAATTTTGTGGGACGCGAAGGGGCGATCGCCTCCCTCAACACCCATATCAACCAAGGCGCAAAAATCATCGTCATCCAAGCTACCGGCGGTGTCGGCAAAACCACATTGGCCCACGAATATCTCAACTCTCAGGGTTTTGACTTAGTGCTAGACCTCCCAATGGCCAAGGAAAAAGATAATATTCAACTTGTAGATAGTGTAATTGAAGGATGGCTGAAACAAGACTTTGATGAAGAACCAGGGCGAGAGTTTTGGGAGATATTGCGGCGGCTAAAGCGGCAACTTCAAACTCGCAAAATAGGTGTCTTAATTGATAACTTAGAACCCGCACTAGATGGACAAGGCAGATTTATTGAACCCCATCGCCGCTATGTTGAATTATTGCGAGTTTTGGCTGATCCAACAGTGCTGTCTGTGACGCTGATAACCAGCCGCGTTCGTATGTGCGAACCTGATGTAAATGTCGATCGCTATTTATTGCCGGGATTGAATGAGCAAGCGTGGCAGCAATTTTTTATGAATCGCCATATTAATATAGATATTTCCACACTGAACGCGATGCACAAAGCTTATGCAGGAAATGCGAAAGCAATGGGTATCCTCTGCGGTGCAATTCTAGAAGATTTTGATGGAGATATCGTAGCTTATTGGCGGAATAATAGTGGCGATCTGTTGGTTAAGGCTGATTTAGAAAACTTAGTAACCAGTCAGTTTGATCGCCTGCAAGAACTTAACTCAGAAGCCTATCGACTCCTCTACCGTTTGGGATGCTATCGCTATCAGGATGTGCCGACTGTCCCGACTGAGGGATTATTTTGTTTGTTGTGGGATGTGCCTGAAGGACAGCGCAGACGGGTGATTGAATCTTTGCGAAATCGCTCTTTGGTAGAGTTTAATAAGGGAGAATATTGGTTGCATCCGATGATTCGGGAAGAGGCGATCGCGCGGCTGAGAGCAAGTGAAGATTGGGAAGAGGCAAATCGCAAAGCAGCAGAGTTTTGGACTGAAAGCGTTGAAATAGTAGAGACTGTACAACAAGCATTAATAGCTGTTGAAGCTTATTATCACTATATAGAAATTGAGAATTTTGAATTAGCTGCTGAGATTCTGCTGAAACCAAGGGATAATAAATTGCGAGAAGGTGAACTATTAGGTATTTCTTTTTATCGTTTGGGATTGTTAAAACAAATGATTTCTGCGATTGGCAAAATAATAAACTATATTCAACCCAGCTATTCATTGAGCCGTATTTATAATATCTTAGGCGATCTATACTGGCTAACAGGCTCTATCGATCGAGCCATTCAATCCCACAAAATATCAAAAAATATCGCCATTGATTTTAATATTATAGGTTTAAATATAGTTAGTTATTTTAATATAGGACTTTGTAAACTAGAACTCGGAGAAATAGAAGATGCAATTAGCTATTTTGAAAGTGCAAATTTACTTGCTGAAAACAATTCATATCATCGACATACAGTAGGATCGTGGTTTTGTTTGGCGTTTTGTTATTCATGTTTAGGAGTTCCAAGTAAAGCACTTGAATTTACTGAAAAAGTTAAAGAGAGTGAAGAATTTAAAATAAAGCTTTTAAATTCTTGGGCTACGGGTTACAGTTTATTGTTTATGGGTTTAACCTATAAAAATTTAGGAGAACCTGCAAAATCTTTTGAAATGTTCCGCCAAGCGATCGCATTTGCCGAAAAAACTCACTACACTCAGGTTAAGGCTAAAGCTTTAAGTGGTTTAGCAGAGCTTTATCGAGAACAATCCGATTTTACAACAGCGCTTTCCCATCATTCAGAATCGATCGCACTTCTAGAGAAAATCGGCGCAAAATGCGATCTAGCTGAGGCTCATTATCAGCGTGCCTTAACTTACCAAAAGATGGGTGATGCCGAAAAGAGTCAGACTCCGTTTCAAGAGGCGATTCGACTCTTCAATGCAATGGAAGCACCGAACCAAGTTGAGAAAGTGCGAAAAGCCAGAGGTAAGAGCGATGAAGTTGAGTTTTAGATATACAAATACCCTCTTAGTCCGCGGAGGCGGACTTCGTTTGTGTAGACGCGGTTTCAACCGCCGAGTCATAAAGAAGATAAATTTGCCCAGATTTAGTATCGCGCACTCCGACCAAAGAAACCGGGTTTTTACCAAATCTTTCGACTGCGACGAAGTATTCTCAAAAAAACCCGGTTTCTGGACTCCCATGCGTAATTCCTACTAAACCAAAGCCTGTCGCTGAGCCTCCAACAATTCCTGAATCCCAGTTTCTGCCAAATCCAAAATTTGATTTAACTGACTCCGACTAAAACTTCCCTCCTCCGCAGTTCCCTGAATTTCAATAATGTCCAAATCTCCATTCATTACCACATTACAATCAATTTCCGCCGCCACATCTTCCAGATAATTCAAGTCTAAAAACGGCTCGCCTTCCAAAAGTCCCACAGACACGGCCGCCACTTGGCGAATCAAAGGCGATCGCACTAAATCACCTTTTTGCACCAACTTATTCAAAGCATCAGCCACAGCCACAAACGCGCCATTGATAGAAGTCGTGCGAGTCCCAGCATCCGCTTGCAACACATCAGCATCTACAAGAATCGTTCGTTCCCCCAACAGTTGCATATCCAAGCACGATCGCAAACTCCGGCCAATCAACCGCTGAATCTCTTGAGTGCGCCCCGATAACTTCATAAACTCCCGCTCTTGTCGCTGCGGCGTAGAGCCTGGTAACATCCGGTACTCCGCCGTCAGCCAACCTTTGCCAGTATTCTCCAGAAACTTAGGCACTCCAGGCTTGATTGTAACGCTGCACAGTACCTGAGTATCGCCACTTTTTGCTAGCACCGAACCGCTAGCAAATTTGTTGAATTCGCGATCGAAACTAATCGGACGAAGTTGATTTGGTTGTCTACCGTCGGCACGTTTTATGGACATAAAATGGGAATGGGGAATTGGGAATGGGGAATTGGGAATGGGGAATTGGGAATTGGGAATTGGGAATTGGTGTCAATTTAACTTCTAAGCCAGTTACAGACTGCGGTTTAACTATTAAACCTAGATCCCCCCTAGCCCCCCTTAAGAAGGGGGGGACAGGAACCTTCTCAAAGTCCCCCTTCTTAAGGGGGATTTAGGGGGATCTAGACTGAGGTAACAACTAGATTTCTCAAGGCTTTCAGTCTTAACTTGACACTCCTTGGGCATCGGGCATTGGTTTTTTGCCAACAAATAACAAATAACAGCTAACAACTAACTATTAACCATTTTAAGAATATCCTGCTGCACTTCTTCGGGAGATCGATCGCCATTGATAGTTAACAGCTTGTTCCGATGTTCGTAATACTCTAAAATCGGAATAGTGCATTCCTCGTACAAATCGAGCCGGCGCTGCAAAATTTCTGGCTCATCGTCCGATCGATCGCGTTCGATCGATCGACTCAGCAACACCTCAGTCGGAACCTTCAACCAAACCGCCCAATCTAGCTCCTGCGCCAAATCGTCTAACAAAAAATCCAATTCCTCAGCTTGAAAAGCCGTTCGCGGATATCCCTCCAACACCCAGCCATTAAAAACATCCCACAGCAGCAGCCGGCGGCCGATAAATCGAATCAAAATTTCATCGGGAACTAACTCGCCTTTTTCCACATAAGACACGGCCAACTTGCCCAAGTCTGTCTCACCTGCGATTTCCGCACGCAGAATGTCCCCTACTGCCAGCAAAGGAATGCTCAAATTGTCGCACAATAGTTGTGCTTGAGTTCCCTTTCCCGCTCCTGGCCCTCCCAGAATCACCAATCTCACAGTGCCTGCTCCTAGTGCCACGACATTCAAATTCTATGCGATCTGTACCTTTTATTGACAATCCTGGAGCCACCAAGACTCTCATCGCCCGGGTTTTTGGATCTATAACTTCATAACTGTCGGCTTCCCTGCTATATTTCGCTAAAAAAGCAGGCTTCTGCACAAGTGCTTGCTTGAGTTCAAAATCTAATTGACGGCTCCGAATGCTACTGCCGCTAGCTTTTGACAATTTGTATATCTAGCGTTCGATCGGATCTGCGATCGGCCAAGTACACTATATATTGTTAAGCAGGCTCCAGCCACGTGCAGCTCGGAGCAGCAGTCAAGACTTAGTTACTAATTAAATATTGCCCTATGGTTGCTCAGTTACAAACCCCTAAACTCAATTTGACCCACAGCTTGCCCTACACAGTTAAAGGGCTGGTGCAAGTTTTTACAGGCCCGCACCGCTGCTTTTTTACAAATGTTATGGCTCAAGCCCTGAGAATTGCAGGACAGGGATCTCCGGTGTTGGCAGTGCAGTTCCTCAAAGGGGGAATCAATCAAGGGCATCAACATCCCGTGCGACTCGGGCAAAATTTAGATTGGGTGCGGTGCGATTTGCCCCGCTGCATTGAGAATGCGGATTTAGATGAGATCGAAACGCGATCGATCGCACAATTGTGGGAGTACGTTCAAAATGCGGTGCTCTCCGGCAGTTACGCCTTAGTTATTCTCGACGAGTTGAGTTTGGCGGTCAATTTAGGTTTGATTCGGGAGACAGAAGTGCTCGCATTGATTGACAACAAGCCGCACGATTTGGATATTATTTTGACTGGGCCCTCGATGCCGCCAGCAATTTTGGATGTTGCCGACCAAGTTACTGAAATTCGTCGCAGTTAACGACAATAAACAAGATTGCCTGAGTCTTTTTAATCAAAATTTCGGACGGGCGGGACGCCCATTCCACAAGCAAAAAAATTGTGTGTGGGATGGGCGTCTCGCCCGTCTTAGGTATTTTTGCAATATATCTAATGATTTTAGTTGCGATCGCCCGCGCGTGCGATCGCAATTTTTATGTATTTTTTTATGTAAATTTTTATTAGCTCAAAAAAAGAGGCGACCGCTGAGTTCGCGCGAGCGATCGCACGCTACTAAACTAAGGAATAGAAATTAAATAATTTACACATATTTGTGGGATGGGCGTCCCGCCCGTCTTTCCGGGACGGGCGGGACGCCCATCCCACAAGAACAATCAAAAATGTAAGTTATTTAATTTTCATTCCTAAGCAGCAATATTACGCTGGAACTACCGGATCGAACACAACAGTTAACCGGTCGGCCGGAACCATCCGCTTCAGAATTTGCAAGTGACCGTCTGCATCAGACCAACTACGAAACTGACCCACAACCACCTTTTCCACATTCGGAAGCGATCGAACTACAGTCCACGGCTTGAGACGTTTTTCTTGCAACATAATAGAGAAATCTCCTGCATAAATTAGAGCCAAAGCCCGCCCTAATACTTTTCTACGGGTAAGGACTGATCTGTTGGTTCGTAAACTTGCCCTTCTCTCAAAACATATCACAAGAAAAATGGTTTCGCACTATATCTGATTTTCGGTTTTTTTTTATAGCCTTTCCCAAAAAAGTGAGGTACGTTGTTGGGCTTGGGCCCTCTTGATTTAGTGGTCATATAAGCTGTCAGTCATACCTCATCTTTTTGAGAAAGGCTATACCTAATTTCTACACAACATATCGCCAAGCTATACTCAGCAGCTACCTAGATCGATCGCCTGTAGGTAAGTCCAGGGAAGAAACCAAGAACGCGAAAGAATTTGATATTTTTGCGCCATTGATTGAAATATACAATTCCCATTCGGCACAGATTCTTAAAAAATGAAATAAAAATTTGTTAACTCTTTAAATAATTACCAGAAATAATTGGTTAAAAGCCTCTCCGTTTTAGCGATAAATTAAGATCAGACTATTCATTACTCCAATCCTCTTCCTTCCAGGTAGAGGCTGCCCTCAACTGTCCCAGGTCAACTGTCCCAGGTCAACTGTCCCAGGTCAACTGTCCCAGGTCAACTGTCAACTGAATGAACACCTTTGTCATGATTCGCCTCTTTTTTCCCTGTTGACCGTTCTTCCTTCTTCCGACTTCCATCCGACTAAATCCTTTACATCCGTTACATCCGTTACATCCGTCGAGCGAATCCGTTGCCGAACTTCCCTCTTCCGACTTCCATCCGTTACATCCATTACAGCATCCGTTGCCGAACTTCCCTCTTCCTACAAATCTCGCCGCGACAGCAGAAACCAGATCCCACCCAAGCCCAAAACACCACACAAAACCCCACCTTCCCACCCAAAAACAGTCCCTCCCGGCAAATGTCCCGGCATTGCCTTAGAAGTAAAATTCAGTTCAGAATAGTATACCCACTGACCGTTAACTCGCCAGCCCACTCGATCGCCAAACTTCTCCCAAACATCAGCATCATAAACACCAGCCTTTCCCCCCGACTTGACCCAAAAACCCTTTTGTACAGAAAAACCGAACCTCCGGTGGCTGTGTCGCACCCAAAGTTGGTCAATCGTCTGCAAATCCTTAGCGGGAAACTTCCTAATATCTTCCTCACTCAAATAACCCCTCGAAACTTGCTGCATCACTTCCAGCATTTTCACAGAAGTTTCCTCATCAGCACCACGCCAATTTTTAGCAGCCAGCAGCCTTTCCAACTGAGAATAATCAATCCCTTTTTCCGACTCTAAATTCACAGAAACAATCGGATTTTTAGTTACAGGTTGAGTCGGCAAAGAAGGACTAAGAACAGTTGCCTGCTGCAACTTAGAATCTGGTGGAACAACAACAGCAGCAGGTTTTAAAATCTCAAAAACTTCCAGAGAAGACTTGTAGCGGTCTTTGACATATTCCTGAATCAACTTATCCAAAATCTGACCTAGATCCTGGCTAATTTTTGTTCCTTTCGGCAAAGCCTCCCTCCAAAGCCAGCGACCTTCGAGCGGGTCGTAAAGGTCATCGTGAATGTCCCCGTAGATATCCAAATAAGGCATCACAGAAGTCAGCAAGCGAATGCAAGTCACCCCCAAACTATAAAGGTCACTAGCAGGAACAGCCCTACCGTGCCGCTGTTCTAGCGCCGCATAACCCGGAGTTCCCAACTTAGTGCCCGTTTTGGTTGGAGCATCAGTTACTACCTGTTTGGAAACCCCAAAATCTATCAGCACCAACTTGCGATCGCGATTGCGGCGGATCACATTCTCAGGCTTAATATCTCGGTGAATCACATTGCGCTCGTGAACAAAATTCAGCAAAGGCAACAAATCTAATAGCAGTTCCCTAGTTTTAAGTTCGCTATAAGCACCGTACTTTTCTAACTCATCCTTTAAATTATTCCCATCAATAAACTCCTGCACCAAATACAAACGCCCATCTTCCTCAAAATAAGAAATTAGCTGAGGAATTTGTGGGTGCTTCAGTTCGTAAAGCCGCCTTGCCTCTTGTTCAAACAGTCGGACATACTTTTTAAAATGAGCCGGCTTCCGCTGAAATTCCTGCGGCGGCGACAACTGTTTGATAACGCAAAGTTCCTCAAATTTTCCATGATTGACAGCTCGAAAAGTCCTGCCAAATCCTCCATCGCGCAGCGGTTCGGTTGCTGCATAAAGGTCTTTTAGCAACAGCTTGGAACCACAATTAAGACAATACTTTGTGCCTGGTGGGTTCTGACGCTTGTCTTTTGGGCAATCGAGATTAAGGCAGTATGTCATATATTAAAAAAATGCGAACAAAATTATACTCAGGGTGTCATTTTATTCAAGAGTCCGATCGCTAGCTGGTTTTTGTGGAGGCGAGAACCCGAACCTTACGGAGGTTGCAGCCACCCTCGCACTTGCTCGGAAGCGCTCTCGCCAGACTGCCCCTGAGCAAGTATACCTCTCTTGAGGGTTTGACCTCAAACTCGAAGTCCAAATCTAACCTTAAACTGCGATCGGTGCAAGAGATTTGATTTCGCGGTCAAACAGCCAGCAGATTAAACAAAAATAGTAATTTATTACCAGACCAGTTAGCTCTGCAACGCCGAAAAAAAACTTAGGATTCTGCCTGAGATATAATTTTATTGCCAGAGAGAAGCAGACTAACGGGAGCTGCTGCTACCGTCAAGTTCGATCGACCTTAATATTTTACAAGTATAAAATTTTACTCAACCCGGCAAAATCAACAATCCCAAACTACCTAAATTTCCCCTGGTTCAAATAAATACTAGCTTACTCGATCGCAATCCGATCGCAACCCGACAGTTAGCCAGTTTAAGCTGTTTCCTTTTTTCCAGCTATTACCAGTTACAGTTATTTCGCTCCGTCTACTTATTTAGGAAATGCCAGTGACACCAAAACTACAGCCATCTCTAACTGAAAACTCCCGTAAAGAATCACCCAAAGTACCCTGGTTCGAGCGGTTCATTGCACTGGTCGCACTAGGAAATTTAAGCCTAGTATTATTTGATATAACTTATGTTCCCGCCCGAAATTTCTACTTCCGGCAACTACCGGTTCTCACCCAAATATACGACCCATTCAAAGGAATTCAACCCCACCGAGACACCCAGAAATATCTAGAAACCTTAGAAGAATTAAAAAAACAAGTAGTGCAAACAGGCTTGCCATCTCCTCAAGTAGCAGCCAAATTGCAGGAAATAAACACTCTGAGCGCGAACATGATCGACGAAGATCCGTTTCGAGTAGCATCAAAAAGTGGGTCCTTAGAAAAAATTAAAGACCGGATGCGCGATCGCACGCCGAATCCGCAGCAATCAGCAAAACAATCATTCAAAACATTCTGGAGCCAAGAGTATTTAAACAAACAAGGCTGGCAACAAGAAATCACTTGGTTTGACGCCAAAATCAAGCCGTTAATCGCCACCAACTATTACCGCACGATCGGAGAAAATGGGGAATTTACAGACAACTTCTGGCAAATCGACCTGCCATTTATTGCCATATTTGCGATCGAATTTCTAGCCCGCACCTACTTCATCAGCCGCCGCCACCGCAGTGTCAGTTGGCGGCAAGCCATGCTCTGGCGGTGGTACGACATCTTTTTGTTCCTCCCCTTCTGGCGCCTGTTGCGAGTATTACCCGTCACCATTCGCATCCACCAAGCCAAAATGCCCGATCTCCAACCCATACGCGCCCAAATCAGCCGAGGTTTTGTCGCCAACTTCGCGCAAGAATTGACAGAAGTAGTAGTAATTCAGCTCATCAATCAGATGCAACAATCAATTACCAGTGGCGAACTAGCAAAACAACTTTTCCAAACTCAAAAACAGCGATATTTAGACATTAATAATATCAACGAAATAGAAGCAATCGCCAGCCGTTTAGTCCAAGTAACCGTTTACAAAGTCCTGCCTCAACTCCAGCCAGATTTAGAAGATCTACTCCGGTACAATATAGAAATATTTCTCAAACAATCCCCAATTTATCAAGGCTTCCAGCAAGTACCCGGACTCGGAAACCTTCCCGCACAGCTAGCTTCACAATTAGTTGCAGAACTGTCAAAATTAGCCACCCTCGGCCCGCAAAATGCCTACGAAGCCTTCAAAATCGCTAGCGAAGATCCTCAAGGCATCCAACTCTCAAACCAGCTCGTCCAACATTTCGCACAAGCTTTAGGAAGCGAACTCCAACAGCAGCAAACTTGGCAAGAAATACAACTATTGCTGTGCGACTTCTTAGAAGAGTTTAAAATCAACTACATTCAGCGGTTGAGCGAAGAAGACTTCGAGAAAATCCTCGAACAAGCCAAACAACTGCAACAGATAGCTCCGCGTTAGGTTGAAATTTCAATTTTACAAACGCTGCAACACTTTAATTATCGAATCGTTTGTAATTTCGGCTAATAGTTTGCCATCAGGACTGACGACTAAACGACTCATTTGCTCTGGCTCTGGATCCAAAACTGCTTCTAGCTCGGCTGTTTGTAGATTCCATACTGTCAGTCCCTTCGGCGTACTACCAATTATAAAATCACGACTGAGGGTTATACTAAATGGTCTAAATATCTCACGAGAAAAGCTTTTTTTGCCTTGATTTTTCCTGTTTTTAAATCCGATAAGCTGTTACGCATTTAAACCACTAACTATCCCGATCCGGGTGCGTCACTCGTGAACACTGACTATACATGGGAAACGCCTGAAAACTGACGCACCCTACAATACCATTTTAAATGCGTAACAGCTTATTTGCAGATCGAAAGATCTTTTTCCTGTTTTTTTGATACTAACTAGGGCTTGCTGAATAAAAGTAGAAAGTTTGCCAGATAAGGGGTTTAAGCTTTTTTTGCTTGAAAAAGTGCAAGTTATAGGATTATAGAGGCTCAAAACCCTTGCAATGAAAGTTGTTAGTTTCTGGCTCAATTTGGGAATGCAAGCAATAAACCTACTATTTTTTAAGCTGTGTAGCCTCGTTTTTCCACTACGTACACTTTTTCAGCAAGCCCTAACTAGGGTCTGCCCATCTGGACTAATGTCATCAAAATGGGTGCGAAGGAGTGAAAAATTGCAATAGGGAGACTTGACTGCATCATGGGAACAGTACATCCGTCTGTGTTGAACAAAAGGGAAGACTTCCCAAGGATCATCTCCCAGAAGAATTAGAGTGGTGGCTGCCAGAATCCATAAGGCTATGCGTTTCCAGTTCCCGGACTTGAAAATTTTCATTAGGTTTCTCCATAACTTCAGAAGCGAACCGTAAATTCTGAGACTTCGCCTCAAATTTTCATCAAATTTTTATTTGGGCCTGACATTCTACCTGGAGAAGGTTCACAACTCTGAAGTAAGGAATAGATGACCATTCAGAGGAGTGGCTATTTTCATCACATCAGTTTGCTAAATATAAGGAGGAAATTTCCATGCTATCGAAATCTTTAAATTCAAGTTCGTTATCGATCGCCCGCTACGGGTCTAGTTTTGTTTTGGGATTAATGTTGTGTACGGCTTCGGCTCCGGTGCTAGCCCACGTTGGGCATAACAGCGAGTTTGCAGGTGGCGATGCGGCTAAGATTATGCAGCCGATCGAAGTTGATGCCAGTAAAGCAACAGCATTGGGAATTAAGACAGAGGCAATCCCCCCTACAACCGATGGAGGTATTCTCAAAGTTCCCAGCACCAGTTTGATTGATGCCAACGGGCAAAAGCTCGTCTACATCCAGGAAGGAACAACCTACAAACCGATCTCAGTTCAGATTGGTAGCGACTCTGGAGATGTGGTGGAAATTAAAGAAGGCAATCTAGCTTCGGGAAATCAGATTGTAACGCAGGGGGCAACACTCTTGTACTCCGAGGCATTGCGAGGTAAACCGCAAGCAGAAGCGCAGGCATCACCCGCTACATCGCAGGCATCACCCGCTATATCGCAAGCATCACCCGCTACATCGCAAGCATCACCCGCTACATCGCAAGTAGAAGCGCAGCCTGCTCAAGGATCGTCACCTTTGATGTGGGTGGGAGGCGCAGGAGTTTTACTGGTGGGTGGATTCGCCGTTTTTGCCTTAAAAGGTCAGGGCAAGTAGAGATTCAAAAACCAAGATTTTTGGTTGTTGTCGATCGCGACTGAGTAAACCTCTCTACTCCGTCTCCTAAAAGCTTGCCTAATGCTATCCAAATTTCATTTTTATGTTAAACGTCATCCCCAAATGGTCTATTGCTCAACGATGGTTAGTGGTGTTCGGGGCGATCGCCCTGACCATCTGGAGCCTGTATACAGTAAGTCGAATGCCCCTCGACGTATTGCCCAACTTTGCGCCACCTCAAGTAGAAGTACAAACCGAAGCCCCCGGTCTTGCACCGGAAGCAGTAGAATCCTTGGTGACGTTACCACTAGAAAGTGCAGTCAACGGCACGCCAGGAGTTGAAGTCGTCCGTACATCGTCAGCCGTAGGAATTTCTGTATTGCGGGTGGTGTTTAAATGGGGCACCGACCCCTATCAAGCTCGTCAACTCGTGGCAGAGCGATTGCAGGACGCGCAAGACCGATTACCCGAAGGGATCGGTACACCGCAGATATCGCCCTTAGCTCCCCCCATCGGGACGGTGATTCAGTATGCGTTCACGTCTGACACTACATCAATCATGGAAGTGCGACGTTTGGTGGATGGCAAAATCAACAATCGCTTGCTAGCAGTTCCGGGCGTATCGCAAGTGCTAGTCTACGGCGGAGACGTGCAGCAGTTTCAAGTCATTGCTAATCCAGAAAAACTTAAGGCGTTGAAGGTTTCTCTTCAGGAAGTCGTCAAGGCGGCAAACGAAGCAAATGCTAAAACCGCCGGTGGATTGTTGATTGACCCCGATCGCGAATTGGTGATTCGAGGCGAGGGACAAATCCAGACGATCGCAGATTTGCAAAAAGCAGTCGTCAAGGTGCAGGAAGGGAAAACCATTCTACTGCGGGATGTGGCAGAGGTGAAGATTGGAGCTGCACTAGCGCGAGGCGATGCCAGTTGGAATCGTCAACGCGCTGTGGTGGTGATGGTGAACAAGCAACCGTTGGTAGATAGTCCCACCGTCACCAAAGCCATCATCGAGGCGATGGAGGAAATTAAACCGGGTTTACCCAAGGATGTGAAGGCAAACGTCACTTTCCGGCAAGATGCCTACATTGACGCATCGGTTGGTAATGTGCGATCGGCTTTGATCGAAGGCAGTTTGATTGTCGCAGCCATCCTGATTCCGTTTCTGATGAACTGGCGGACTCTCTCCGTCTGTTTGCTGGATTTCTTTCTCTCGCTGCTGTTGTCACTTTTGGTGTGTTCCTGGATCGGGCTGGAACTCAACACTATGACCCTTGGCGGATTGGTAGTGGCGATCGGGACAGCAGTGGATGATGCGATCGTCTACTGCGAAAACACCTACCGCCGCTTGCGGGAAAATCGCCTCTCGCCAAATCCCAAGCCACCAATGGATGTGATTTTTGAGGGTTCTCAGGAAGTGCGCGAGTCGCTGATTGGAGCCACGTTAATTGGGATTATTGTCTTTTCACCGATTTTCACACTTTCTGGCGTGGAAGGGCGCATTTTCACCCCAATGGGCATTGCCTACTTGGTGGTGGTAGTCATCTCCAGCCTGGAATCGCTGATTGTTTCGCCCGCACTGTGTGCCATTTTGCTGCCCCACAAACGGATGAAGACGACAGAACCATTCCTAGCACTGTTTTCCAAACGAGTTTACCATCCGTTGCTAAAGTGGGCGATGCGTCGCTCTACCTTAATTTTGGGATTAGCTACAGCATCAATGGTAGCGTCGATGCTGATTGTGCCGACATTAGGACGAGATTTTCTGCCAACGTTCCAGGAACGATCGCTGATGAATGCGATCGCCCTTTATCCCGGTTCCTCACTGGAAGCAACCAATCGCGTCGGGTTAGCGATTCAAACTGCGCTGAAGGATGACCCCCGGTTTGAATCAGTACAACTGCGATCGGGCCGTGCTCCGGGCGATCCGGATGCAGCATCGGTGAACTTGGCACACTTGGACGTGGAACTAAGTGAAGAGGCGATGAAAAACCGTCCTGCGGCGATTCAAGCCTTGCGCGAAGTATTGGGTCAGTTTCCGGGAGTTGCTGGCAATGTCGGTGGATTTATCAGTCACCGGATGGATGAAGTGTTGTCGGGTGTGAGAAGTGCGATCGCGATTAAAGTATTTGGCAACGACTTACAAGAACTCCGCCGCATTGGAGAACAAATCGAAACGACAATGAAAGACGTGAAGGGATTAGTAGACCTTCAGCTTGAACCCCAAATTCCGATCCGTCAAGTACAAATTCAATTTAACCGAGATGCAGCCGCCCGCTACGGATTGACGATCGCCCAATTGTCAGATTTCACCGAAACAGCCCTGAATGGTCGAGTGGTTGGTCAAGTGCCCGATGGTCAACAGTTGGTCGATGTGCTGGTTTGGGTCAACGAATCTGCCCGTCGCAATCTCAACACGATTCGCAACCTGCAAGTTAATACTCCAACTGGTCAAATCATCCCGCTTTCGGAAGTGGCAAAGGTTGATTTTGGCAAGGGGCCGAACACGATTAACCGGGAAAATGTCTCGCGTTTAATTGTGGTGTCAGCTAACGTACAGGGACGCGATGTTGGTTCGGTTGTTGATGATATTCGCGCCAAAGTTAAGCAATCGGTGCAACTGCCCCAAGGCTACTATATTCAGTACGGCGGACAGTATGAGTCGGAACAACGGGCTGCTCAAAACTTCCTAATTTTCGGAATATTAGCGGTGGTGGCGATCGCAGTATTGATGTACTTCACGGTAAAATCCGTTCCGGCGATGCTGATGGTGATGGTCAATTTACCATTGGCACTGGTTGGCGGTGTCATCTCAGTGCTGCTAACGGGTGGCGTTCTCTCTGTTCCTTCAATGGTCGGCTTTGTGACCTTGTTTGGTGTGGCGACGCGCAATGGATTGCTGCTGGTAGACAACTACAACACCAAACTTGCCGAAGGAATGCCACTTTCGGAAGTAATTGTAGAAGGTTCGATGGAACGGTTGCTGGCGATTCTGATGACAGCACTCACCTCGGCATTGGGGATGATTCCCTTGGTTTTAAGCGGTGGTGCCGGTAAGGAATTGTTGCAACCATTGGCGATCGTCGTCCTCGGCGGACTCTTTACCTCAACCGCTCTCACTCTACTGGTTCTACCTGCATTGTATGCTCGATTTGGCAAGTTTCTGATCCCTAAACGGATGATGGAAACAACCGAGTTGAGAAACTATGGTATTGAGCAGACAGCAACGAAAGAAGTAGGCTAATAACAGTTAACAGTTAACAGTTAACAGTTGACTGTTAACTCAGTTAACTATTTAAACAATACCGATGCAACCGGAAACAATATGATATCAAATCCGGTAGCATCGTCCTGTATTCATCTCCCTATTCTCTCTGTGTCCTCTGCGCCCTCTGCGGTAAAAACATTCCGATCCAAAATGTTGGATAAATTTCGAGAATTCGTATATGTTTGTTAGCGGGACTTAAACAGAAAATACGATAAAAATAGGTTATAATGCTTACATAGCAAGCAGATAACGTTAAAAAATGACCCATGAAAGAGACAACCCCTGCCG
>NZ_JAEQCB010000302.1:0-1823 GCF_020738785.1 Microcoleus sp. PH2017_05_CCC_O_A
CCCCATTACCAATTCCCCATTACCAATTCCCCATTACCAATTCCCAATAATGAAAGACACTTCTTTGAATATTATCGCTATTTCTATCTTCGCCATCACCGTTTCGATAATATTGGGCCCCCTATTCAACCTACCAGAGGCCGTACCTGCGATCGCCACCTTTTGCCTGTTGGGGCTAGCCACCCTCGACAGTTTCCAGTGGCAAGGTCAAGGCGGTACAATATTAGTAGATTTGCTGGGGGGAAGTTCTAAAGAAAAGCGCGATCGTATCCTCCACCACGAAGCCGGACACTTCCTCGTCGCCCACCTGTTGGGAATTCCCGTAACCAGCTACGCCCTCAACGCTCTTGAAGCATTCAAACAAGGTCAAACAGCCCAAGGCGGCGTCCGATTTGCAGACCAACAACTAGCATCTCAACTCGAAAACGGCACTCTTTCCGTCCAACTTTTAGACCAATACTGCACCGTCTGGATGGCCGGAATAGTCGCCGAAAAAGTTGTTTACGGCAACGCCATAGGAGGAGCAGAAGACCGTACAAAAATCAGCGCAATTTTAACACAACTACGCCGTCCCGTTTCCGAAATTCAACTCAAACAAAACTGGGGCTCGCTGCGAGCAAAAACCCTAATCGAAAGCCATCAATCCGCTTACCAAGCCCTAGTCGCAGCCATGGAAAAAAGAGCAACCGTCGCTGAATGCTGCGACATCATCCAACAAAATTTGTAGCACACAACTTGTGCACTCTGGCTTCTTGAACCCAGTTTATTTGTAGGTGTCTCACTCAAGCCCGGATTTTGCCTAGAAATCTGGTTTAATAGCATTAATTTTATCGCAATTAAAAAATCATGTCACAATCAAAACTTTTCGCAACCAAACTGCAAACAGCCAACCCCAATCAAGAAAAATTGCTGCGGCTGTTAGGTTTCCGCATCGACCCCGACACCGAAGTACCTAATCTGTATACTCTCATTGTCTGTGGAGAAGAAGAACCGCCTTTAGTAGCTGGCGGTCAACTTGTATTTTTTACCCGTCCACAACTAGCGATTAATGCTCTCAAACTGTGCGATATCGATGTCAGCGAACTGGGAACACCACCCACACAAATAGACGCTATTTGCGACATTGCAGAAACCCTGTACTTGCTCGATGCAGAAGATATTGACGAATCAGGGATTATGCTTAACTGTTTGAACGCGCTGTTAAATTTAGTAAAAGTCACATTAACACCCATGCCCACAAATTACAAACGCGTGCTTTATGCTTTTGCAGACCACCTGAATATTGATGAAGAGTTTGCCAGTTTTTTAGCTGAAGAGGACATCCAGCGTTCGGAGATGGTTAACGCTATTTTATGGTGTGTGGGAGCCATTACCGTCAAATCTAGATTGCTAACCTAGTAATTTTAGATTTAGAATTTTCAATTGAATAATTCACAACATTCAAAGATTTCAACTTATTACTTTCAACCAGGTCATTCCTAGATGCCACTGTCACATTAAATCAAGGTACGTAGTTGCGCTTGGGCGCTCTTATATTTAAGCGCTCAAACGCAACAAGTGACCCAAAAAATAGTTCCATAAAAGTTCCAGTTGCGTCCAGGACTCAAGGATTGCTATAGGTGCATAAGTCCAATTATCAATGGCAAATTCTCAATTGCCAATCACAAATCATTCAAATGTGCGATCGAATTTCTGTCGCTTGGTGCGGGCGGGTTTAGTTCGATTGTTGGTGGGAATTAAAGATTGTTGGTAAAACCTGCCTCTACTATTCAATTACCAATTACCAATTACCAATTACGAAATCTTCAGAAAAGTCCCGATCG
>NZ_JAEQCB010000303.1:0-1813 GCF_020738785.1 Microcoleus sp. PH2017_05_CCC_O_A
TGACCAAAGAGCGAGACGCAAGCCCCTGGCTTTAGACATGGGGATAAGTCGGTAGCGGTTTCAACCGCCTTCTGTATTTAACAAAGCTTAATAAAGAATCAGCACCATATACAGCATCAAGCTGTATAACTATAGTATGAGTATTAAATACAAGTCAAACAAGAACATTGTCTACTCTTGCAAATATCATATTGTGTGGTGTCCCAAGTATCGTCGCAAGGTTCTAGTTGAAGGCGTCGATATCCGTCTGAAGGAAATATTATTAGAGGTTGCAACTGAGTTTAAGAGCGAATTAATTGAAATGGAAGTGATGCCAGATCATGTTCACCTTTTAGTCGAATGCGATCCTCAATTTGGGATTGCTAAACTCATTCGGTATATGAAAGGGCGCTCATCTCGATATCTCCGCCAAGAATTTCCTTGGCTAAAAAGTCGATTGCCAACGTTGTGGACTAATAGCTACTTTATTTCAACCGTTGGCGGTGCACCTATTTCGGTAGTCAAGCAGTATATTGAGAATCAAAAAAATGTCTAGTTATGGTTGCCAACAAAATTTAATTAGCGCAGATCGAACTTTAAAAAGCATCTTAGAATTTGTTTGTGAAGAGTCAAACAAGTTAGCTAATTGTGGACTTTACTACTCTCGGCAATTGTATTTCAAAACTGGAAAATTTCCAAGTAAAGCCACTTTGCACAGGCTGTTAAAAGGCAATCTCCACTTCAAAGCCTTGTACTCTCACGTAGCTCAACAGACTTTAACAACTGTGGCAGAGTCATTCCAGTCGTATATTGGACTACTTAAGGGTGTCAAAAATGGTACAGTCACGCAACACCCTAAACTGCCGGGATACCGCAAAAATAGCCTCAAGCTGGCGACGTTTCCCAAGGCAGATGTAAAGTTGAAAAGCGGGCAACTAAGGTTTCCATTGGGAGGTAAGGTTAAAACATGGTTTGGAGTTAGTGAATTCTATCTACCAATGCCGTCAAACTTAGATTACGACCAAATCCGAGAAATTCGCATCTTACCGAGGAATGGGCAATTTTATGCTGAATTTGTCTATAAAATTCAGCCAATAACAGTTGAATTAGATGCCAGTAAAGTTCTAGGTATTGACCCAGGATTAAATAATTGGTTGACCTGTGTTTCCAATGTGGGAACAAGTTTGATTATAGATGGATTGCACCTAAAATCATTAAATCAGTGGTATAACAAACGAGTTGCAACAATCAAAGAGAACAAGCCTCAAGGCTTTTGGTCTAAACGATTAGGGAGGATTACGGAGAAACGGAATAGGCAAGTTAGAGATGCCGTCAATAAAGCAGCTAAATTAGTATTGAATCATTGCCTGCAAAACCAAATAGGCACTGTTGTATTTGGCTGGAACAAAGGAATGCGTCAAGAAATCAATCTTGGAAGTAAAACAAACCAAAGTTTTGTGCAAATTCCAACAGCCCGATTAAAGGATAGAATTTCTCAACTTTGCGAGCAACATGGCATTCAATTTGTTGAAACTGAAGAAAGCTATACGAGTAAGGCGAGTTTTTTGGATGAGGATGAACTACCTAAGTTCGGTGAAAAACCTGAAGGGTGGAAAGAATCTGGAAAACGTGTCAGTCGCGGCTTGTATCGTTCAAAAGATGGAAGCAAAATCAATGCAGACTGCAACGGTGCTGCGAATATTTTGCGAAAAGTAGCGGCAACTTTAGGGCTTTGTCTTGAAGGAGTCAGTAGAGGCGCTTTGATTTCGCCTTTGAAAGTTCGCATTTGGACTCTTCAAGAATCCCCGTCCCGGAGCGGGCTGGGGAGTATCAA
>NZ_JAEQCB010000039.1:0-62799 GCF_020738785.1 Microcoleus sp. PH2017_05_CCC_O_A
GAGGCCGTCTCGTGCGATCGCCACTGCTGTTACATAGCTAGTATGACCGGTGAGGGTTAAGAGTTCGGTGCCACTCTGGGTGTCCCAGATTTTCAGGGTTTTATCGTCTGAAGCGGAAATCGCCGTGAGGCCGTCTGGTGCGATCGCCACTGCTCTTACCGAGTTAGTAAGATCCGTAAGGCTTCTAACTTCGGTGCCACTGTCGATGTCCCAGATTTTCAGGGTGTTATCCTTTGATGCGGAAATAGCGGTTTTGCCGTCGGGTGCGATCGCCACTGCATTTACCGAGTCAGTATGACCGGTGAAGGTTTTAAGTTCGGTGCCACTGTCGATGTCCCAGATTTTCAGGGTTTTATCCCATGAAGCAGAAATCGCGGTTTTGCCGTCGGCTGCGATCGCCACTTTTGTTACCAAGCTAGTATGACCAGTGAGGGTTCTAAGTTCGGTGCCTGTCTGGGTGTCCCATATTTTCAGGGTTTTATCCTTTGATGCGGAAATCGCCGTGAGGCCGTCGGCTGCGATCGCCACTTTTGTTACAAACCTAGTATGACCGGTGAGGGTTCTAACTTCGGTCCCACTGTCTGTGTCCCAGATTTTCAGGGTGTTATTTAATGATGCGGAAATCGCGGTTTTGCCGTCGGGTGCGATCGCCACTGCTTCAATCCTCGGAGCTAGCCCTGACCTTGGCTGATCATCAGTGATGGTTAATCGTTCCGCGCCACTGTCGATGTCCCAGATTTTCAGGGTTTTATCAGCAAATGCGGAAATCCAGGTTTTGCCATCTGGTGCGATCGCCACTGCATCTACCCACCTAGTATGATCGGTTACCCGGCTAGTATGATCGGTGAGGCTTAAAAGTTCGGTGCCACTCTTGATGTCCCAGATTTTCAGGGTTTCATCAGTAGATGCGGAAATCGCTGTTTTATCATCTGATGCGATCGCTACTGCTGTTACATAACCAGTATGACCACTGAGAGTTCTGAGGCAGATGCCGCTCTGGATGTCCCAAACTTTTAGGGTGCCATCCGATGAAGCGGAAATCGCTGTTTTGCCGTCTGGTGCGATCGCCACTGCATTTACATCATCGGTATGACCCGTGAGTGTTCTCAAACAGCCTTCACCCGGTCGTTCTAAATTACCCTTCAAAGGCCGCAACCAAACACTCTCTTTCGACTGCTTTGCCTGTTCCAACAACCTTTGAATCTCAGGCATTTCAAAATCCAGCAACCTCCCCAACAACTGTCCTACAAGTTGCGTTTTATCCCTTTCCAAAACGTGCGCCGACTTGCGAATTGCCCCTTGAATCAATTTCAGCGTTTGAGTTTGCTCCGGCGACAACAACACATCAGAAATTCTCGCTAAATCGTAATCATTAATTAGCGCTTGCACCCCCAAAAAATCCAGTTTCATCTCAATAAAACCGAAATCAGTCAACCAAGCGCAATAACGGTCAACCTTCCCCCGTTTCCCAAATCTCTTCGGTTGATATTTCAACAGCAAATCTCGATCTTCCTGACACTTCTGCGCCAACCACACACCTAAATCGCTCATAGCGGCGCTCCTCCTGTAGCATTATCGCTAATGTCATCGTTAATATCATCCAGTGTTATTCCCGCCGACTGCACAGTTTCATCCGCTTCCAGAAACTGCCGAAAACTATTGTGATAGATAGTGTATCGAGTTTCCTTCCCTACCTTCTCCTTTCGCAAAAACGAATCCCATTTTCCGAGTACCTGCTGTACTTTCGTAACATTTTGCTCGCGGGCAGATATAGCCAACCAACGACAAGAAACTGCTTCCTCTGCTTGCGACAGGAAATAGATAATCCTCACCTTCATCTCCAGCAGAGGATCGTCATCCCGTCCCATCATCAGTCCCCAGTGTTTTTGATAATATTCCTGCAAACCCGCTGGCAAATCATTTAAATTCACATCCTTGTACGTGCCGCCTTCAATCTCATCAAGTACATAGCGGAGATAGATAAATTTCTTTTCGCTTTTTTGGGCTACCGCCGTCACAAACTGTTCCCGCTGCAAATTTCGACCCTTAATCCAATCCTGAATTAACTCGCTTTTCTCCGTGCGCTTTGCCAGATAAGCCTTAACATCTTCGAGACTTTCTGCATCGTACTTCATCAAATCAAAAACTGTCTTGTTAGCTGCCGGCATTGGCAGAAATTCCGGTCGTTTGGAAACAATAAAATAAACATTGTCCGGCAAATCGTTAGGCAAATACGAAACATTACTGTTGTTAGTTTGAGCCTTCCAATCAACTTCATCCAGGGCATCCACCACAAAAATTATTTTTTTCTCCCTGCTAGACTTAGCACTAACTTCCTTCAGCAAATCGCATAGAAAAATGTTGCTTTTCAGGGCATTTTCCGGCAGTCGCGGATATTTATCTTTAAGACCAAAACCTTCAATCAACTGAGTGCAAGCATTTTTCAGAAAAGTTTCAGCGCTAACAATCCCGTCCGGTTGCGAGTTGAAATGAGTAATGCAGCGGCGCTTCAACATCACCACACAGGCGGCCATAATCGCGCTTTTCCCAACACCCGGTTCCGCCTCCAAAACAAAATAGCCTTTTTGCTTTGTCTTCAGAAACTCATTAATTGCTTGAAACACAAATTTTCGACCGGTAAAGTCTTTAATTCTGTCCTGAATAATCGTCTCTGACTTAACCGGAATCGGCAAACTCGGCGCAGCAGGATCGATATATCTTTCCAACAATGCCCGAACTTCTGCCAACTCATCCCGGACAGTTTCGATAACTTCCAATTTCGCCATCACTTGGCAAATTTGCTCCCGCGTCGCCAAAGCCTGCAATTTTTGCAAAATTTCGCCATTTTGCAGCCCCAAACTTTGTAATTGGGCCAAAGCTTCCCGATGCAAAATCAACTGCATTCCCGCAAATTGTCTGCCGCCAGTCTCCGCATCTTGTTTCAGCACTTCGCAAAACGCCTTCGGGAAAAACTGGTGCAGTTGCGCCGCCGCATATCCAATCAATTCAGGATGCAAAGTTTTGTTTTCCTTCGCCGCAAAAACCGTCAAAAAATCTTGCCAATCTTGCACCGACAATCCCGTAACTTCCACAAATTGATTGAGATCCGGTGAAAAAATCTTGGCAAGTTGCGAATCAGAAAAATTCAAAGGAGTTGTATTACCATCGGTTTGGGCATCAATTGTCTCCCAGTAAGCGACTGTTTTCTTAGCTAAGTGTTGAAAATCAGCCTTAGCATGACGCAGATGATTTCGTTCAGCAATCACCTTAAATTCCTCAGATTCAGGAATACTCTTTTGAAGCAGACGGCTGATAGCTTCTCCAGCCGCCGCAGTCAAATCGCCATTTTTAAGAATATCCGCATTTTTTCCGATTCGCTGCGCCAACTTGTTACCGCATTCGCCCGCCGTGATATTACCGACAACACCAGTAACAATAGTTGCTAAAACACTAGCCGCCAACACTCCTGTCGGGCCGCCGAGTATACCTGCTGCCATAGTTGCTGCGGGGCCGGAGGTGCTGAGGGCGGTGGAGAGAGACTGGCCGACGAGGTATACGGCGCTACAGCCGAGTAGCCGAGCTTTGGTGTTGGCTAAATTAACTAAGGACATAAAAAATATTTATGAAGAATATCAAATCCCATTGATTTGTTATTATAGAACATAAAATCTTGTAGGTGCGGGTTCGCCAACAATATCTAACGACAACAAACAATCTAAATAAACCCGCCCGCACCCCACCAATAACCCAAATTAACCTCAAATTTGCATTGAATTTTAAATGTTGGTGATGATTGTTCGTTGGGTTGGGGCGGGTTTTTGAGATAGTCGAGTTGGGGCGATTACGATCGGTGAACCCGCCCCTACAAGAATATTGCAAATATCAACTATAAAACAGCAGCAACTGTTGCCATCAGCAACCCTTGAAACAATTTTACTCCATCAGTTTCGCCCAACATTGGATCGGATGCCCTCTCAGGATGTGGCATCATTCCTAACACATTGCCCTGGCGATTACAAATGCCCGCAATATTATTTAACGAACCATTCGGATTACCAGCAGCGCTAATTTCTCCGGTACTTGTACAGTAGCGAAACAACACTTGATCGTGTTCTTCTAACTCTGCCAAAGTATCCGCATCAGCATAATAATTGCCCTCCCCGTGGGCGATCGGCAAATCGATGATTTCACCCGAAGTATAAGCCGAAGTCCACGGCGTATTACCGCGTTCGACTTTCAAGGAAGCGCGATCGCAAATAAAATGCAATCCCGCATTCCGCACCAGAGCGCCGGGGAGCAAACCAGCTTCAGTCAACACCTGAAAACCGTTGCAGATGCCGAGTACAAGCTTTCCTTGTTTCGCGTGTTCCGCCGTAGCCTGCATCGCCGGAGAAAAACGGGCGATCGCGCCACACCGCAAATAATCTCCGTAACTGAAACCACCGGGAACTACAATGATGTCAATATCCGAAATATCGGTATCTTCGTGCCAAATCATCCGCGTCGGTTGGTGCAGCAACCCTTGAGTTACCCACACCACATCGCGATCGCAATTTGAACCCGGAAAAACAATAACTCCAAATTTCATTTTTATACCCCTGCTGTCTCGACAGCAACAGGAATTTCAGTCAACTCAACGCGATAGTTTTCAATCACTGGATTGGCCAAAAGTTGGTCGCAAACGCGATCGAGTTGTTCGCGCGCCTCCGACTCATCCGCAGCAGTCAGCGTCAATTCAACGTACTTCCCGATCCGCACGCGCTCAACATTGTCGTATCCCATGTGTTGCAAACCAGACTGTACGGCAGTACCGGCCGGGTCTAAAACCGAAGGGCGGAGGGTAACATAGATTTGGGCAAAATATTTTTGAGTCACAGCAATGTGTAGGTGATGCGAAATTTACGGCCACCTCATTCTACAACGCGGGCGGGAAGCCGATCGCCCTTTGCTGCCCCGAATTAAGCTAGCCTAGAAACAGCGATAGATTTGATTCCAGCCGATTAGACAAAAAAATTATGAGAACCAACCGCACCCGCAGTCAGGAGCGTATTTTACACTTGCTCAAGCACTTGAATCGATCGCTCTCAGCGCAAGATATCTACCTAGAACTGCGTAACAGCGACCACAGCATGGGCTTAGCAACAGTTTACCGCTCCCTCGACGGTTTAAAGCGGGAGGGCTTCGTGCAAGTCAGAACGCTTGCTAGTGGCGAATCTCTCTACGGTGCCGCCCACCAAGACCAACATCACCTTACTTGTCTCGAATGCGGTGCGTCTATTACGATCGACGAATGCCCCGTACACCACCTAGAAAGCCAATTACAACAATCTCATTCTTTCAAAATTTATTATCATACTTTGGAATTTTTTGGATTGTGCGATCGATGTACTCTCGCTCAAGAATCTTAGGGAAGAAGGAAGAAGGAAGAAGGAAGAAGGAAGAAGGAAGAAGATACTTACTCGGCGATTGAAATCGCTGCTATAAAGACGAAACCCGCCTCCGCGGGTTGAATTAATTCTTAGTCCGCGGAGGCGGACATCGTTTGTGTAGAAGCGATTTCAATCGCCGTCTCTTTCTTTCTATTTTTTCACCTCATTACTATTACCTTCCCCAACAATCGATCGCAATCCTTCCATCGTAGCCGGGATACTGCGCGGATCCATAAACATCACCTTGCTGCTATCGCTGCTGCCAATTTTTAATCCCATATCCAGATAGTTTTGAGCTAACAAAAACTGTAAAGCTTCGCGGGACTTGGGGTCATTTTGTAGAGTTTTACCGATAATTTGTAAAGCCTCAGAAGTAGCTTGAGCTTTCAAAACCTGACTTTGGCGTTCTGCTTGCGCTCTCAGCACGATCGCCTTTTGTTGAGCTTCCGCCTCCAAAATAGTCGCTTTTTGCCGCGCTTCCGCATCCAAAACCTGCGCTTCGGCTTTACCTTTGGCGCTGTTAACTGCTGACTCGCGTTCGCCCTCGGATGTCAGAATTGCCGCTCGTTTTCGGCGATCGGCTGCCATCTGCAATTCCATCGATTCCTGTACAGTTTTAGAAGGGATAATATCGCGCAATTCCACCCGCGTTACTTTCACTCCCCAAGGATCGGTCACAATATCTAAATCTCTGAGCAAGATTTCATTAATTTGAGAACGGGCTGTAAACGTTTGTTCG
The DNA here is from genome assembly GCF_020738785.1 of Microcoleus sp. PH2017_05_CCC_O_A. NCBI lineage: Bacteria > Bacillati > Cyanobacteriota > Cyanophyceae > Oscillatoriales > Microcoleaceae > Microcoleus > Microcoleus sp. PH2017_05_CCC_O_A. The sequence continues at coordinate 6,169 of NZ_JAEQCB010000039.1, forward strand.
AGGTCGAGTTGACCCATTTCGGCGCGAATTTGAGTCAGCACCATATTCACCATTGCTGACTGAAGATTTTCGACTTTGTAACAGGCTTTTTCCAAGTCCACAATCCGCCAGTAAACTACAGCATCCACGGTGAAAGAAACATTATCGCGCGTGATACAAGCTTGCGGGGGAATGTCTAAGACTTTTTCCCTAATTGTTTGTTCGTAAACGACGCGATCGAGAAACGGTGTGACAAAATTCAAACCAGGTTCGAGTTTCTTGCCGCTGTATTTTCCTAAAGTTTCCACCAGCGCTTCATTTCCCTGATTGATAATCTTGACGGAACCTGCGATCGCTGAGCCGCCCAGTGCTAAAAATACGAGTAAAAACAATTGTTCCACGGTCGCCTCCTATAAATCTTGACTGTTAAATATTGACTGTTGGTTATTTGTTATTGGTTATTTGTTATTGGTTATTTGTTAGTGCCAATTCCCAATGCCCAATGCCCAATTCCCAATTCCCAATTCCCAATGCCCAATGCCCAATGCCCAATGCCCAATGCCCTATGCCCTATGCCCAACTACCAATTTCTAATTCCCAATTCCACATCTTTTTTAAGAATGCAGCAAATGTTCTGGTAAAACTATCAGAGTAGTGCCTTTCCTGCCGACGACTATCACGTTTTGGTTGGGGGGGATAGCGGTAGAAGTGTCTTCGCAGCGAGCTTGCCAAGAATTCCCCTCATAAATCACTCGCCCCGATTCTCCTGGGAGAATTTCTGTTAAAGTTTTAGCTTCGTCAGAATCTGCGATCGCCCATGCCTTGCCTTTTGGTATCAATCGCCGGGACAGCAGCACAAAAACTGTCGAAAATACCATCCACAGGAATATTTGTAAATTAACGTAAGGTAAAACTAGAGAGCATCCAGCGACGGCGAAGGCACTCAGTCCCAGGATAAAAGCAACAAAAGCAGTGGGGAGAAATAGCTCTGCCAAACAGAGCAAAGCCCCAACTAGCAACCAAAGGAGCGTGGGAGTCCAGAACATAAAAAGAATTGGTGATACTATGAAATATCTTAGATTTGAAATTTGAGATTTAAGAATTGCCAACGACTGACTCTGCAAGGCTTTATGACTTGCTAGCCCGATCGCGATTGTTCACATCGCGGTACCAGGTTGAGGCTTCCATTGTACTCAAAGTCAGATTTTAGTAACTTAAATTACAATTTTAGCCGGTGTCCACCGGCAGCAACTACAATTTCTCGTGCCCCAAAGGCAGTTAAGAAATTGATAGGGGCTAAAATCAGTTTATTCTCAAGTTCCTGAATTTGAGCGTGGCAATCATATATCTTCAGAATGTTTTTACACAAACTATTTCGATATGATCAGTAGTTTCTCCGAACCGATTTATTGCCCGAATCTGAGCTGTTCCGATCCCGGCAATAGCTTTGGCAGCCAGAAGTGTGCAGCTTGCGAAACCGATTTAATTTATCGCTATTTGTGGGCGGTGGGCCCCACAGTCGAGGAAGTGCCGGCGGGTAAGATAATCGCCGATCGATATTTTGTCATTGCACCCCAAATCTGGCTCGACAGCCGTCCGTCTATTCCTCCTAGCGTCCCCGAACAACTGCCGGATAGAATTATGCCTTACCTGCATTTGTATCCCCAGCGGCTGCATACGCCCGAAGTATACGGCTTTTGTTCGCTCGGGGAAGCAGCAGAAGCCACAGAGGTGCTGTTGTTGGAAAATGTGCCGGTCAATAATTTCGGTAGCCTGTATCCTTCTATTCTACAAGCTTGGGCTCAGACAAGTGCCACGCGCCAAGTTTACTGGCTGTGGCAAATGCTCCAACTGTGGGCGCCGCTTTCCGAACAAGGAGTCGCTGCGAGTTTGCTGGTACCGGAAAATTTGCGCGTGGAAGGTTGGCGGGTGCGTCTGGTGGAACTGCATCGAGGTAATTTTGTACCGACGCTGAAGGATTTGGGAGATGTGTGGTCTGGTTTGGTGGACTCGGCGCAGCCTGAGGTACAGTCGAAACTCGGAGAGATTTGTCTGTTTATGCGCCGCAGCAGCATGAACTTAGATGCGATCGCCCTGGAACTTAACGATTTACTATTAGAACAAGCTGCTAAATTGCCCCTGCATTTAGAAGTAGTCGGCATCACCGATACCGGGCCGCAGCGCTCCCAAAATGAAGATAGTTGCTATCCGACTGCTGCTGATTTTCAATCGATAAAAAGTGCCGGAAATGACAAACTAATTCCTTACTTGACAATGGTTTGCGACGGGGTTGGAGGCCACGAAGGAGGAGAAGTTGCCAGTCAGTTAGCCGTGCAATCGCTGAAAGCTTTAATCCAAAATTTGCTCGCCGAAATCGCCGAACAAGAAGAGTTGATGGCGCCAGCAATGGTCATCAAACAACTCGAAGAAATAGTGAAAGTTGTGAATAATGTGATTTCGGCTCAAAATAACGAGCAAGGAAAAGAGTTGCGGGAGCGCATGGGAACCACTTTGGTGATGGCCCTCCAGTTGCCTCAAAAAGTGAAAGTTTCTCAGGATGTACCCGCGAATAACAGTCACGAACTTTATTTGGTCAATGTTGGAGACAGCCGCGCCTATTGGATTGGCAACAATTACTGTCAGCGGCTAACTGTGGACGACGATGTAGCGTCTAGGGAAGTGCACCTAGGACACAGTTTATACTGGGAGACTCAATTGCGATCGGATGCCGGAGCCCTCACTCAAGCTTTGGGGACGCGGGACGGCGATTTTCTGCGCCCGACGATTCAACGATTTATTGTCGAAGAGGAAGGCTTGCTGCTGCTGTGTTCCGACGGTTTGAGCGATAACGACTGGGTAGAGCAATCTTGGCAGAATTACGGCCCAGAGGTACTTGAGGGCAAAATGTCCTTGGAAGCCGCTGCTCAGTCTTGGGTTCGCCTCGCCAACGAGAAAAATGGTTACGACAACACCTCTGTAGTGGTGACTTACTGTCGGATGTCACCGGAGAGAGTCGTACTGTTCGATACGGCGTCGGCACCGTCGGCGTCGCCGTCGATATCGCTACCCATGTCACCCTCGGTGTCGCTACCCATGTCACCCTCGGTGTCAGGCTCGGTATCCCTCCAAAAAACGGGGAGGATGCCAGAATCTCAACTTTCTGAATCGTCGAAACAGTTGCTGTACCCCGAAACGGCCTCCGCCTCGGAACCAGTTGAAAAACAGAAGCCGAAGCGTTTGGGGCCGCTGCTGGGACTGTTGGTGCTGATGCTAGTCTTCGCGGGCTTAGGTTTGTGGGTGCGGAGCCTCCAAAACCAGAACCCCGATCCCGAACAACTGCCGCCACCGCCGGAAACTACCGCCCCAACTCCTGCGGATATTCCCTCGCCCGGTGCCGAGAGTCCCTCGCCCGGTGCCGAGAGTCCCTCGCCCGGTGCCGAGAGTCCCTCGCCCTCCCCAGAATCGAGTCCTGCGGAGATTCCCGCGCCGTCGCCAGAATCAACAACTCCTCCGGAAATTCCGGTGCCTTCCCCCTCGCCGGAAATTCCCCCACCTTAAAAGTTGGCTAGTTTGGGAATTTGTTGTGCATAACTACAAGAGTTTTTCTCTTGTTTTTACCTTCGGGCTAAAAGCGCGGAGGCTTTCAACTCCGATTCACTAAATCGACATCTTCGATGGATGATTTTTTGACTCTTGTTAATCGGAACTTCCCCCATAGGGAGAAGTTCCATTTAGCCTGCGAGTAACGCACCTCTGAAATAGAATGGCAATCCAATTAGTAAGGTTTTGATGGATTTGCGATCGCCAGCGTAGAAGATGTTATTGCCTGTAGTGGTGAAGTACACGGGTTCCAGTCCAATGCCCTATGCCCTATGCCCTATGCCCATAAGAGCACCGCACTGTTACTGAGAATATACGTGCATTCGTGTGCAAATCTGTGTCGTGTCTTCCTTCTTCCTGTCGCTATAAAATACAGATACTTTCCGGCGGCACGGCGACTCGAACGCTGTCGCCAATTTTGTGCCGCTGCAAGTCATCTCTGTGCAAGTTTTGTCGGCGAAGGGCGATCGAGCTTTTAGCAGTCAGGCGCACCGTATAGCGCGTGTCAGTGCCAATATAAATCGCCTCTTCAACTACTCCCGGCCAGCTATGCTCAGCATCATAATTAGCCGGATAAATAGTGGCTTTTTCCGGCCGCAACACCAGGGTAACAACTTTCCCAGCGGGCAAATCTTCTGATGTTGCAACTAACACGGGCAACTGCTGATCAACCAACACGATTATTTTACCCTGTTGCTTTTCTACTACTCGCCCGGTCAAAAAATTGCTGTCCCCAATAAAATCAGCCACAAACCGCGTTTTAGGATATTCATAAATCTCAACAGGCGTCCCGACTTGTTGCAGTTTTCCTCCCTCCATCACAGCAATTCTGTCCGACATGGTGAGCGCTTCTTCCTGATCGTGAGTTACATAAATAAACGTAATTCCCAATTGTCGCTGCATTTTTTTTAATTCTAATTGCATCTCTTTACGCAACTTCAAATCCAGGGCCCCTAAGGGTTCATCCAACAGCAAAACAGAAGGCTCTTTAACCAACGCCCTCGCCAACGCTACTCGCTGCTGCTGCCCTCCTGAGAGTTGGCGGGGATAGCGTTTTTCTACATCGGTTAACTGTACTAATGCTAAAGCTGCCACCACGCGATCGTGAATTGTTTGGGGAGGCAAATTCTCCATTTCTAAGCCAAATGCAGCATTTTGTGCTACTGTCATGTGCGGAAATAAAGCATAATTTTGAAATACCGTATTCACGGGGCGGTGAAATGGCGGGCGATGTCGCATCGGTTGGCCGTGAATGTAAATTTCGCCCGCTGTGGGCATTTCAAAACCCGCAATCATTCGCAAAGTTGTAGTTTTGCCGCAGCCGGAAGGGCCGAGCAAAGAAAAGAATTCGCGATCTTTAATTTGCAGGTTGATATTGTCTACAGCCAAGAAATCTTGACTGCTGGCACTTTTAAATACTTTGGAAATGTCTAAAATTTCGACGGCGTGCATTCTTATCTATCGTAGTAGTTATTGTAGGGTGCGTCAGGGCTGAATATTGTGACGAGATACTCAATAATTTTCCCCCTGACGCACCCTACAGTTAGTTAGTTACTCGCTTTCTACTCGTTACCATGCTCTTCCTTGGAACCAGTTAAGTTTGACCTTAAGTTGACACCAATGCTTACTTTCCTGCTCCTGCTTTAACTTCCGTCGAAGCTCGATCGTACAATGCGGTTGCTTTCCCGACATCCTGCAAGAATTTCATCTTACCAAAAATTTCAGCCGGTGGATAAATTTGGGGATTTTTCAAATCTTTCGGGTCAATTAAACCTTTGTCTATTGCTGCTTTATTCGGCGAGCCATAGTGGGTAAAATTAGATATTGTCGCACCTACTTCTGGCTGCAAAATAAAGTTAATAAATTTCTCAGCTAACTCTTTGTGCGGTGCACCTTTGGGAATTGCCATGTTGTCAGAAAAGACAATTGTTCCTTCTTTGGGAATAGCGTAGCGGAGATTTGGATTCTCTTTCATCACCTGAAAAATATCGCCGCTCCATTCCATTGTCAGATTAACTTCTCCTTGATCGAGCAGAGTTTGACCCGTGTCGGGGACAAAAGCAGCAATGATATTTTTATTTTTAATCAGCAAGTCGCGGGCTTTGTTAATTTCTTCGGTATTAGTTGTATTTGGGTCAAATCCTAAATACATTAAAACCACTGCAAAAGTGTATCGGGCATCATCTTGCCATGCTATTTTTCCAGTATATTTAGGATCGAACATCGCCCCCCAACTGTTAATCTCGTCCTTGGTTGCTTTGATGTTGTAGCCAATTCCCATTGTTCCCCACTGATAGGGCAATGAATATTTATTGCCAGGGTCAAATGTTTGGTTTAGCCATTTTGAATCGAGATTATTTTTGTTAACAATTTTTGCAGGATCTAGCGGTTCAAGTATATTCTCGGCTGCCATGATTCTGACCATGTAATCGGCGGGAAATATGACATCATAACCGGGATTTCCCTGTTTGAGTTTGGCGTAGAGTGCGTCGCTGTTCTCGAAAGTGTCGTATTGAATTTTTACATTGTTCTCTTTCTCGAATTGGGCGATCGCTTCGGGAGCGATATAAGTTGCATAATTGTAAATGCTGAGGACTTGCTGGTTGCTGCCTGTGCGGCTGCATCCGAAAACCACCGTTGCACTCATCACAAACAAAAGTAAGAAAGTCAGCAGGCGTTTCATGGGTTTTGTTAGTTGTAGGCAAAATTAATTATGACATACAAAGCAAGTTTTTTAACTTCTTTTAACTCTTAGCGAGGATACAACCAGCAATAAAGAAGCTAGCAACATCAAAGTTGAGATGGCATTAATTGCTGGCGTCACTGCAAATTTTATCATGCCGTAAACCAATAGCGGCAGCGTCATCGAACCGACACCGGTGGTAAAGAATGTCACGACAAAATCGTCCAGCGACAAAGTAAAAGCCAGCAGTGCTGCGCTGAAAATAGCTGGCAAAATTAGAGGGAGAGTAATCCGCCAAAAAGTCCGCCATTCGTTAGCACCCAAGTCAAAGGCTGCTTGTTCTAATTGAGGATCGAGTTCCGCCAAACGCGCCCTGACGGTAATCGTTACGAATGAAATATTAAAGACAACGTGACCGATAATTACTGTGGGTAAGCCGAGATTGAGGCGGATTCCGGTGAGATTTTCTACGATCCGAAATGCTAGGGTAAAGAAAACTAGCAGCGAAATGCCGATCGTAATTTCGGGCATAATAATCGGCAAAAATAGTAAAGCTTCTACTGCTTTGCGTCCCGGAAAATGAAAGCGTTCAAGCGCTAGCGCGAGCATGGTACCGAAAATAGTCGCTAAAGCTGTCGAAATAGCTGCAATTAGCAAGCTATTGCTAAGTGCTGGCAAAATTCCGGCACTGCTGCTGGTAGCAAGAGTCGCGCCTGCATTGCTAAACAAGCTGCCGTACCAATCGAGGGTAAAACCGCGCCAAACTGCGTTAAATTTGGAGCTGTTAAACGAGTAAATAATTAAGATGAGAATTGGCAAGTAGAGAAAGGCAAATGCTAGTGCAGCTTGTACCCAAAGCCACTTTTTGGCGATCGCCCGAACAAATAAATCTAGTTTTATTTTAGTCATTAGTCAATAGTCATTAGTGCGAGCGTCCTCGCGAACAGCAGTCATTGGTCAATAGTCATTGGTCAATAGTCATTGGTCATTAGCTCATCTTAACCTAAATGTAAGGCGCGCAGTACACACCACTTATTCCGTTTCGTCGGAGACGCGGAAGTAAATTAAAACAGGAACTAATATTATTACCGTCAACAGCATAGAAAGCGCCGAACCAAAAGGCCAATCGCGGGATTTCATAAACTGATTTTGAATCAAATTTCCCACCATAATTGTTTTCGACCCGCCCAATATATCGGGTGTAATGAAAGCGCCGACTGCGGGAACAAACACGAGGATAGAACCCGCAACAATGCCGCGAGTTGTCAGCGGTAAAAATACGCGCCAAAAAGTGCGAATATCATTTGCTCCTAAATCTTGAGCTGCTTCAACTAATGAAAAATTGAAGCGTTCTATGCTAGAATATAAAGGCAGAACCATGAAAGGTAAATAGCCGTAAATCAGACCGATCGCCACAGCGAAAGGCGTAAACAGCAAGTTTAACGGTTCGGTAATTATTTGCAGGTTTTGCAGGGCTATGTTCACTACTCCTTCGCTCCGCAGCAGAATGATCCAGGCGTAGGTTCTCACTAGAAAGTTAGTCCAAAATGGAATAATTATCAGCAAAAGCAAGGCATTTCGCCAGCGGGGAGGACGGGTGGCGATGAAAAATGCTAGGGGATACCCGACTAACAAACAAGCCGCGGTTGTCAAAAAAGCCAAAAAGAGCGATCGACCAATTACCCCTAAAAAAACCCAGCTAAACAAACGCTGGTAGTTGCTGAGAGTAAATACCCAAGTAATCCCGCCGTAGGTACCGCGCTCTAAGAAACTGTACAATAGTACAATTAGCACCGGCAGAACGAAGAAAACGCTCAGCCATGCGCTGGCGGGAAATAATAGCAGCAACAGGTTATACAGTTTTCTATGTTCGCTGTTCGATGTTCGATTGGGAAAGAGCGATTTCATCAGGGTGTTTGGCTACCCGTGCGTATAGGACTAATAATTCCACACATTTTATATCAAATCCGCAGGTCAATCGATTTTAGATTTTAGATTTTAGATTTTAGATTAACCCCACGGATAAATTCGGGGGAAGAGAGGATTTTCGATTTTAGATTTGGGATTGATTCCACGGATAAATCACGTGGCGGGTACCACCTGTGAAATTCTTCGTCAAGCCGCAGCATTTATCTAGGGGTAGAATTCGGGCTTTTGCTTTCGGGTGATGGTAACTGGCGGTTTACGTCAACATTCAAGTTTTCGCGGCGGAATTGGAAGCGGAAAACGACTTTGCGATCGCCCGCTGCATTTTGAGTCGGATTCGCATCTAATTCTCCCCGTCCAGAAACTAATACTTTTTGCTGCAATTCGGCTTTTTTAGGAAAATTAACCTCATTGGAAAACATATAATTAGAAACAGCTAAAGCCCTACGCAAACTCAGTTCCAGATTTTTGGAATCGGAACCTGCGGAACTGGTATGTCCTTCGATGACAACGCGAGAAATTTGTTTTTCAAACTGTTTGTTTGCAAAAAGCACTTGGGTATAGATGGGAATGAAGGCTTGCAAAAACTTTTTACCTTCGGGTTTGAGGACGGAACTGTTATTATCAAACAAAATGCGATCGCGAATGCTGACATCTCCGGTTCCGGGGTCAACAGTAAAAATATCTTTGTCTCCAACTTTTCCCTCTAAAGCATTGACAATAATCTGCGGCAGTCCTTCAAAAGCCTTTTGATATTGCTGCAATTCCTGCCGCAGTTTTTCCACCTGAAGGATTTTCTCATCGAGCATTTTCGCCTTTTCGCTAAGTTGAATTTGCACGGTGATGAACAGGAGGGCGAACAACATCAGCAAGCCGGACATTAAATCGCCGATCGATAGCAGTACGCTGGAGTCTTCCTCTTCTTCTATTTCCGGTGCATTGTCTAAATCTGATATATTTCTCATTTTTTTGGTGAGGTATTAATTTTGATTTTTTACTGTCATATTTGACATATAATTATTGGTGTGGAACTTTTGATATATTCTGCTATTTTACATTACACTCTAGAATAAAACAACAAGAAAATATTATGCTCTACAGTCAGTTTAGTATTGACAAGGTGAAGCGAGATTTTCACCTGACGATTGTTGAGGGAAGCAGATTTTTCCCGGACTCTGTTGAGCCGATCGCCCCTAGTTCTAAGTTATTGGCAATTTTAGAGGATGTACCTTGGGCGATCGCTGTAGATACCGAAAAGGCTCGCTCTGAAGTCATTATAAATCCTGTCCTGCTGGAAGTGCGACGCATTCTCAACCGTCAAATTAGTGTGTTTTCTGGCGAAGAATTCAATGTCGATCCGAGTGTTGGACTTAACGGAGTTTGTGATTTCCTAATTAGCCGTTCTCCCGAACAACTGACGGTGGAAGCGCCAGCAATTGTTGTGGTTGAGGCGAAAAAATCTGACCTGAAATCTGGGCTGGGACAGTGCATTGCAGAAATGCTGGCTGTAGAACAATTTAATCGGGCAAAAGAGCAACTGCTTGGGGCTGTCTACGGTTGCGTTACCAGCGGCACGCAATGGCGGTTTTTGAAGCTGGAGGGACAGATAATAACGATCGACCTAACCGACTATCCGCTGCCCCCTGTCGAGCATATTCTCAGCTTGTTAGTTTGGATGGTGAAAGATGCTTGATTGCAGAATATCAAGCGATTGCAACTATGGAGGGCGGGTTTATTATAGGGGTTATCAAAAAAGTGAGGTATGACTGACAGCTTATATAGCCACTAAGTTAAGAGGGCTGAAGCCCAACAACGTACCTTTAAGCGTATAGGGCTGAAGCCCAACAACGTACCTTTTAGATAAGAGGGCTGAAGCCCAACAACGTACCTTTAAACGTATAGGGCTGAAGCCCAACAACGTACCTTTTAGCGTATAGGGCTGAAGCCCAACAACGTACCTTTTAGCGTATAGGGCTGAAGCCCAACAACTTACCTTATCTTTTTGAACACCTTTATATCTGCGTGTTTCTCGGTTATCGTAAAACCCACCCTACGGTTTCTTCGTCCCCAAATTATCAGCAGCAGCCACCAAATAATGAGCAACCTGCATCAAACCGTCGGAACTTTCTTGCAACCCACTGCACACTTTCGCCATCGAAGTATCTGCTTCTTCAAAAAACTTGTGCTGCGATGAAGTAGTTCTTTCCAAATAGCCAACTAATTGATTGTTGCCCAACTCCAGCGCGCGATCGAACTGATTTGTCATGTTTTGATAGGCACTTTCTACCCGCCGCACTTGTTCTTGTTCTGCTTGCAAAGCTGCATTTAATTGATTCACCAAATTTGTATAGGTAGTTTGCAATCTTTCTCCTTCTGTATTGAACTGATTTGCCATTTTTTCATAAACGCTTTCTACCCGCAGCACTTCTTGTCCGGTTATCTTTGCTAATTCCTGCAACTGTGCCAAACGCTGGCTGGAATTCAAGCCCACAGAATTAGCAAACTGACTGACTTCTGCGGCTGTTGTCAAAATTTGGCTCATACTTTGGTCAACTTGCTGCGACATCAATTTGCGTTTTTCTGATTCTTCTTGAAAAACTTTCTGCAAGCCGAGTACAACCTGTGCTAAACCTTTTTGCTGTTTGCCTAATGTTCCTTCTAATAAATTGTTTTGTTGGGTAAAAAATTGCTGGAGAGAGGCTTGATACGTTACTCTGAAGTTGTCTAATTCTTCCTGGACTGTGACGCGGGTGTTTTGCAGCATTGAGTCAACATTCTGCAAGCTACCTACCAGATTTTCTCTGGCTTTATCCATCAATCCCGAAGCTTCGTCGCCTACTACTTTGAGCGTGTCAGACTGAGTTTGAAAAGCGGAGTGGGTGGCATTTAAAATATTTGTCATCCGGGTTTCTACGCCTTGCAGCATTTCTCTTTCTTGTTCGGCTTGAGTGTGGAGAGATTCTTGCAAGTTATCTTGGATTCCTCTAAAGGTGTTGGCGGCTTCTTGGGCGCTTTCTTGAAAGGCTGTTCTTTGCGCTTTCATCCCTTCAATGCTTTCTCCAACTCCCGATCGTATTTCGGTGGCCATTTCTTGCAAAACGCTGTGGGTGTCGGTTTGAAACTGTCCTAAAATTTGCTGCAAGTTGTTGGCAAATTCTTGCAACTGTACTAATGTATCTTGCTGGAAAGTTTGAATTGTCAGGATTGATTGTGCTAAACTAGAAGAGATTCCGCCTAATTCGTTCTTCAGTTCTCTGACAGCTTCGGATGCTTCTTGAGTTAATTGGGCACTTTGATCTAATCGCCCAACTACGGGTTCAATTACTTCGTTTCGGAGACCTGAAAGTAGGTTATTTAATATCTGTTCGCCTTGGTCTGCTTTAATCTGTTGGAGTACGGATAATTCTTGACGAATGTCGTGGAAAACTGGGGTCATTGCTAAACCGATTTGCTGTCCGATCGCCTGGGAGTTCACATTGCTTTGCGCCTCGACGATTTGAGCAAATCCGGTTCTCATTGTCTCGATCGCCAATTCGATCGCACTTTCAGCATCGCCACCGCTGGAATTGGCGCGGGAAAACAGTTGTTCGGGGGTTTGTAATTTCGCGATTTTATCTAATTTGGCGCGCAAATTGGATTGATTAGCAACGCGCGCGCGATCGCCCCAAGCCAACACGATCGTAAATACGCTAGAAGAACCCAAACCCATTAGAGAAGTGGAAAACGCTGTTTTCATCCCCTCCAGCAACGTGCTAATCGAGGGTAGCAATTGTTTGGTATCTTCCAGCGAACCCAAGTTAACATCCTGCAATCCGGTTTGAATGCCGTAAAATGTACCTAAAACCCCGAGGGCTACTAAGACGCTGGGCACAAACCGCCACTGACTCCGAGGTGCCGATCGCCCTAAAATGGCCGGATACTGAAATAAGAGAAACCGCCCGGATTTTACCTGAGCCCTGTAAGCCTCGCCGTCTGCGATTGTGTCGCCCGCCAAGTGCTCGCTAAACCAGTCGAGGAGAAGTTTCCAAGAGTCTGTTGCTGTTTCCGGTTGCTGTAGATCGATCGCCCCTGACATACCCTTTTCTAACTTCGAGCTCAAATAGTTGACAGCCTCAAAAGTCGATCGGCTTTTGACGCCCACATAACGCTGGTACTGCTTCACAGAAGTGTACTCGCCCCAAACAGCCGCGCACAGCAAAATTAGCGCCGCCCAGTGAAAAATGCTATTCTGCCAAATCACCCCAAAAACAGCAGTCAAATAATTAATCAATTGCATATTGACAACCCGTTCTGTTTGTGTATTTTACTCTAATCTTAATTCGCCGAAAAAACCAACCTTAACGTTTTAATATAACAGCTATCGCCTTCAACAGTTGACAGTTGACAGTTGATAGTTGACAGTTTGAGAGCGACCTCTATTTAGAAGGAAGAGGATTGGAGTAATCAATAGTCTGATTTTAATTTCTCCCGATCGGCGAGAGCCTTTCAACCAATTCTTTCTGGTAAAAAAACCTCGTCTAACCTTCTGATAATCGAGTTCATATGGCGCTTATAAAATGAGCTTAGTCAAGCGCGACCAATTCCCGATTACCAGACAGACCTCATCTAAATTAGTGAAGCTATATAGCGGTTCTCAAAAAAGTGAGGTATCCCCAATGCCCAATGCCCTGTTTGGCCAATGCCCTGTTTGGCCAATTCCCTGTTTGGCCAATTCCCATGAGTACCTCATCTTTCTGAGAAAGGTTATATCTCGCTTTATTTTATCAATTATGTCATCATAAATAAAGAATCAAGAGGTACGCAATGTCAGCAGAATCGCCAACCCGAAAAATAGTCGTAGTCGGCGCCGGATGGGCCGGTTTAGGCGCCACCTATCACCTAGCCCAACAAGGATATGACGTAACTTTATTAGAAGCAGGGCCTCAGTCGGGAGGCTTAGTTGCGGGATGGAAAACCGCCGGCGGGCGTTCCGTAGAAGCAGGCATTCACGGCTTCTGGTATCCTTACAAAAATATCTTTTCATTAGTCAAGGAATTAGGGCTCGATCCCTTCACGCCTTGGACTCGTTCTTGTCAGTATTCCCCCGCCGGATTGGAAGTTGAATCTCCCATTTTTCAGGACGAACCCAGACTTCCCACACCGTTAGGAACATTCTTGTACACGCGATTTAAAAGACTGCCATTAGTCGATCGCCTTTCAGCCTTACCCTTACTCTATGCCGTACTAGATTTCGACAATTCCGACGAAGCTTGGCAGCGGTACGATCGCGTGACAGCCCGCGAATTGTTCAAACAGTTTGGCGTATCTGCAAGGCTGTACCGGGATGCTTTTGAGCCGATGTTATTAGTAGGTTTATTTGCACCCGGAGAACAGTGTTCGGCCGCCGCAGCTTTGGGAATGCTTTATTATTTCATTTTAGCACACCAAGCAGATTTTGATGTAGTTTGGTGTCGCGGCACTGTCGGAGAAAAAATCTTTCGTCCGTGGGTAGAACGCCTAGAAAAAATCGGCGCCCAAGTATTGACAAAACGGCGAGTTACTGATGTCATAGTTGACAGCAACAATCAAGCCAAGGGAGTTGTCTGCGGCGACGAAACATTCGATGCAGATGCAGTTATTTTTGCAGTTGGCGTTACCGGAATGCAAAAAATTATCAGCAGCAGCCCCGCTTTGCAAACCCGCCAAGAGTTTCGGGACGTGATGAACTTGGGCGCTGTTGACGTGTTAGCTGTTCGCCTGTGGTTTGACAGAAAAATTGAGATTCCGCTGCCTTCAAATGCCTGTTTTGGATTTAGTTCGACTACGGGATGGACGTTTTTTGATTTGAATGCTTTGCACGACGAGTTCCGATCCGAACCGGGAACAGTTGTGGAAGCTGATTTTTATCACGCCAATCAATTAATTCCCCTGAAAGATGAGGAAATAGTTGCTCTTGTTCAGCGGGATTTGGCGACTTGTATTCCGGCTTTTCGGGAGGCTAAAGTAATCGACAGCAGCGCGATTCGTTTATCGCGGGCGGTGACGCATTTTGCACCGGGAAGTTATCAGTATTTGTTGCCTGCGGTCACAAGTTATGATAATGTATTTATGAGCGGCGATTGGGTTGTGACCCGTCACGGTTCTTGGTCGCAGGAAAAGGCTTATGTTACTGGTTTGGAGGCGGCAAATTTCGTAGTTTCGCGTTTCGGAATCGGCAACAAAGCGACAATTATTCCGGTGGAGGCTGACGAACCGCACATTCAAATCGGCAGACAGATTAATCAGTTTGCTCGCAGTTTGACTAAAGCTGTTATTCCCGATTTTTGGCTGCCATAGTTAGAAGGAAGAGGGAAGAGGAAATGTATTGCTTTAACTAAGTAGGACTTATGCACGGGTGGCGAGAAACCGGGTTTTTCATCAAAATAGTTGATTGAAACTGTCAATGTGGGTGAAAAAGTAACTAATCGTAGGGTGCGTCAGGGCAAAAAATATTAATTTATACTCAAGACATTCAACCCTGAAGCACCCTACAATCACTGTCAACTGTCAACTGTCAACTGTCAACTGTCAACTGACTATCACCAATAAGGCCGACCCTTCCAAAAAACTCCCACGGTAATTCCTATTAGTGCAGCTTCCGATAAACTTGCTAAAAAAGCAGGTATGGGCAGGAATGACTTTAATACCAAACCCAAGATTACGCACAAAACTAAAACCCACAAATTAGTCCGGTTGAGCAAAAATTGCTGCTGCCAATACTCCAAAAAGTACACTGCTAAAGCTCCCATTCCCACGGCTGTAACAAAAGGTATCAATATTCCGAGGGAGGAGCCGTAGAGAAGTGTCAGAATGTTGCGGATTACCCGCGATTGCGTGAAACCCCAGGCTAAAAATAGTTCCAGTCCAATCACGATGGAGTTGACGAGGGCGGCAATTTGCAGCATTTCTCGCCAGGGGAAAAGTTTTAAGCGGCGCAGAAAATTGCTCATAATCGGCAAATTTGGTAGGTTGCTTTGATTTTATAACAGTTTTGCGCTGGCGATCGACATTTGATGCCAGTTTGTAAAGTAAAATGAACATAGAGGGCAGTCTCTTGACAAATTCACCCAGAGCATCTGCCTGCTAGTTGTTGGAACCGTGAAAGGAAAAAAGTTATGGTGGAGAACACTGTCGATTGTGCTGTAGCTTGCGTCAACGGCTGCGTTTTGGGCGACAAGTGCCCGAAGCGGGAATACGCAGAAGCAACTTCAAGCTTTATTGAAAATACTTCTCTCGACAAAATGCTAGAAATGGCAGAGGAAGCGGTGAGAAGGAAACGGACGGAACCTCCCAAATGGGTAATCCCTGATTTTCCTGAATAGAATTACCCATTTGGGAAACAGCATCGCCCTTTCAAATGGGCGATGCTTTTTGTTTTTGGGAGTATCTCATTAAATGCCGGATTTATACGTTAATTTTTTACAGTCTTAGACGGATTTTTTCGCTCACAAACCTGCTTTTTTTATGGCTTCTGGGGCGCCCCAAGGGCAATGATTAGCGGTCTACTATTTTGGAACCGGAGGTCGCCATTTCTCGCACTTTTTGTCGAATTGGAAGCTCGATCGCAAATTCGGTTCCTTGGCCTGGTGTCGAACAACAGCGCAAACTGCCACCGTGCTTTTCTGTGACAATGTGCCAGCTAATTGACAGGCCGATTCCCGTACCTTTTCCCACAGGCTTTGTTGTAAAAAATGGGTCAAAAATACGATCGCACAAATCCTCACTGATTCCCGGCCCGCTGTCAGCAATTTTAATAATTGCCGTGTTCGGGTTGTGGACTTTCGTACAAATCCGAATCTGGTAGGGATTTATTTTAATTTCTTCCATAGTTTTTTCAGCGCATGATTCTTCTATCGCATCGATGGCATTAGCTAAAATATTCATAAATACCTGATTGATCTCCCCGCCGCAGCACTCTACATTTTTCAAATCGGTATCGTACTCCTTAATCACCTGAATCGCGGGACGGTTCGCCTTAAATTTCAGCCGATTTTGCAAAATCATCAGCGTGCTGTCAATACCTTGATGAATATCAATCAGCTCCATTTCTCGCCCTTCTTGTCGCGAAAAATACCGTAGAGACAGAATTATATCCCGAATGCGATCGCCACCTAGCCGCATCGAGTCTAGCATTTTCAGCAAATCATCCTTGATGAATTCAATCTCTACCGCTTCTGCTGTTGATGTTATTTCCGCTGCGGGTTCGGGATAGTGCTGCTGGTAAAGATTGAGTACCTTGAGCAAATCTTCAGTATAATCGCGAACGTAATTGAGATTGCCGCAGATAAAATTTACCGGATTGTTAATTTCGTGAGCAATTCCCGCCACCATTTGCCCCAAAGCAGACATTTTTTCGCTCTGAATTAACAACGACTGGGCGTGCTGGAGCTTGTGCAGGGACTGCTGTAAATTCTCCTGTGTTTGCTGTCTCTGGTTCACCTCTTCCTGTAGCCGCTCGTTGGTTTGACAAAGTTCCACAGTGCGCGACTCTACCCGTTTTTCCAACTCGGCAGCCAGTTGTTCCAGGTTAATTTGAGCTTGTTTGCGATCGACAATTTCACGCTGCATCTGGGCATTTTGCTCCTGAAGTTTTTGAGTCAGCTTGCGGATGCTCAAATGCGCTTTAGCCCGAGCTAAGACTTCTTGATTTTGAATCGGCTTAGTAACGTAATCAACAGCTCCCAAATTAAATCCTTTTACCTTATCTTCCGTCTCATCCAGCGCTGTCATGAAAATCACCGGAATCTCCTTTGTCAAATCGCCAGCCTTCAAAAGCCGGCAAGTTTCAAACCCATCAATTCCCGGCATTAATACGTCCAGCAATATCAAATCTGGCAGCGAGTATTCAGCTTTTTTGATAGCGCTCTCTCCCGTCCTTGCCACCAACACTTTAAACCCCGATTCCGTCAAAAAATCAAACAGCACTGCCAAATTATTTTGGTTATCATCGACGATCAAGATAACGCTCTCTTCCAAAGGTAAGATGCTCATGTTTTCAATGCTTCCTATATTGTTCTACGAATTCTAAAATCTTTGCTTCTTCAAAATTTTTAGCTAATTGATTCAGATGGCTGGCAAAAGAGACATATTTTGCATTAATTTTGGCCAATTTTTCTGCTTGTTTTTGAATTCCTCCTAAGTCACCCATCATTGCTAATTCAAAAAGTACAGCTATTTCCTCTGCCGGAGGAGGGATAATTTTTTCATCTGGAATTTTAGATTGGTTGTCGGAATCTTCAGATTCATAATTTTCGTCTTCCAAATTCTCATAAATCCATTCTAACTCTAAATGAACTTGCAAGCAATTTAAAAGTTCCTCAGCCCGGATCGGCTTGGGGAGAAAAGCATTGCATCCTGCTGCTAAACTTCCCTGCTTTTCCACTGCCATAATACTAGCAGAAGTGCCGATCGCGACCACATTTTTAAAGAGCGGCAACTTGCGAATTTGCCGCATCGCTTCAAATCCGTCCATCACCGGCATTACCAAATCAATCAAGATACAATCCGGTTGAAATTCCAGGGCTTTATTCAAACAATCTTGACCGTCTGTAGCCTCAATTATTTCAAAACCCAACGGTTCGAGCAGGTGAATTAAAACCGAGCGATTTTCCCACTGATCGTCAACCACCAGAAGTTTTTTGTTAGTACCATTGAAACCTTTGATAAATTTTTGGGAATACTTTTTATTTATTTCTGGGCTGTCAACTGCTAGCAAATCTAACTCAAACCAGAAAATGCTACCTCTGCCTAAAGTGCTTTCTACTTGTAATTCGCTGCCCATAATCTCGACTAATTCCCGGCTGATTGCTAATCCCAATCCGGTTCCTTCGGTATGGCGGCGGGTATTGCCCACCTGTTCAAAAGGTGTAAATATCTTTGGCAATTCATCAGCAGCGATCCCAATTCCTGTATCTTCAACCTGAAACCGAATCCTCACCTTCGTAGTGAGGACTTCAGTCCTATTTTCATCGCTTACACAATCCACTACTGAAACCTTAAATGTTACCCCACCCCTTTCAGTAAACTTAACAGCATTACCAATTAAATTAATCAATATTTGGCGCAACTTCTTTTCATCTGCCGAGATTGCACTGGGGAGATACGAAAGATATTCGCAATTAAAAGCTATGTTTTTTTGACTTGCCCGAATGCTACAAATAGCATTAATGCCTTGAATGAAATCGGGAAAATCAAAGTCTGTGGCCACGAGTTCCATTCTCCTTGCCTCGATTTTAGAAAGGTCTAAAATATCCTCTATCAAAGCGAGCAAGTGTTCGCCACAGCGGTGAATAACGCCAATTCCATTCTGTTGTTGCGAGGTCAAATGTTTGTCGCGCTTAAAGATTTGGGTGTAACCTAAAATGCCGTTGAGGGGTGTTCGCAATTCGTGGCTCATGTTAGCTAAAAATTCGCTTTTGGCGTGGCTGGCATCTCGGGCGGCGGCTTCGGCTTTTTGGCGTTCTTTAATTTCTTGGGAAAGTAGCGAGTTTTTTTGGTGTAATTCTTGGGTGCGTTCTTTTACTTTTGCTTCTAGGGTAAAGTTGTATTCTGCGAGTTGTTTGTTGGCAGTTTCTAAGTTTGTGTAAAGACGGGCATTTTCGAGGGCGATCGCAGCTTGGGACGAAAGCAGCTTCAATACTTCCAAGCGATCGCCTGTAAAAGCGCCGGTTGTCAAATTGTTTTCCAAATACAGGATCGCGGTTAATTTGCCTTGATAGACGATCGCCGCGCATAACACCGATTTTGGCTGGCGATCGACGATGTAGGGGTCATTGTGGAAAATAGCGTCGCTGCTGGCGTCATTCAACACGACATCTTGCTGAGTGCGATCGACAAAATTGATTAGCGATCGCGGATACGCACAATCCAAGCCCGCGCCCGAGAGCACCCGCACATCGCCGCCAACCTCTCCCGCAGCTTCAATGACAAATTCACCATTTTTGGGTGCAATCAAAAACCCAGTTTGGGCCCCCGCATTTTCCAACAAAATCCGCATCAATTTGTCCAGCAAAGCATCGAGGACAATTTCGCCGGAGATAGCCAGAGATGCTTTCATGACGGTAGCGAAATCCAAAGCTTTGTGAGTACCGGTAACGGTTGCAGAAGTTACAGTCACAGTCGGGCGATCGCTAATTGTGAGACTATCACTTTCCGGCATCCGTACAATCAACTGCGGATAGCGTTCCTCCAAATCAGCAACCTTAGCATTCGCACCCCAACGGATGTAACCGTAGTAAGCATCCGTCATGTAAACCTTAGCCACCTTCTCCCGCCCCGCCAACAGGTAAAACTCAGCAGCTAATTCATTCGCCAAAGCCTCTTCCTGAATGTATCCCTGTTCGCGGGAATGTTGGATTGCGCGATCGTAAAATGCGATCGCCCGGTCTTTTTCTCCCAACACCCGCGCTTTCTCAGCCTCAACCAACTCATATTTATGCTGATAATTCATCGGTGCGTGAAAAGCCCAATCCTGCATTTTTTTCTGATTTGCTTCCACCTGTTCCAAATACTGTGCTTGTTGTTCAGTATCCGCAGTTGGATATACAGCTAATAAAGCCAGCGAATAGTAAAAATTGTGTATGGCAACATACATCAACCCCATTATTGATTTAATGTATTCTAATGCTTCCGATAAGTTGGCAATAGCCCCTGCACCATCTTTCAATAAATAGAGCAAAATTCCTTTAGCTATATACAAATGAAAAAGCGTCCAACCATTTTTGGCAGCTTGCGACTGCGCCAGCAAAGTTACTTCATCAATTGCCTCTCCGATCAACCGATACTTGTCAGTTACTAAGCCTTGCAAATTTAAATTTAGTTGCCTTTCTACATTTATTTCCAGTGCAATATATGGATTGCCAATTTCTTGGCTCAAATTTACGTATAATAATTGCTTGTCAAACAACGATTCTAGTTGCCCCCCAGTCAAAAATAGGTAAATGCAATAATTACTAACACAATAACCAACATAGACTAGATAACCAAACTCAATTCCATTTTGCAGCGCATCTTGCAACGGTGTCAAACTTTCTCTGGCGTGTTCTTTCCACGGTCTAATAAAAGAGTTAAACATATTGTAGACTGGGCATATAAGTTCCTTTGCCTCGAATTTATCTAACAATTTTACAGCCACTTTCCCTGAGTGATATCCTTTTTCAATTTCTCCAATTGTACAAAGTAAAGTGCCGTAAAAAACATAGGATAAAGCAGCGATAGCTGAATAACCTTGTTGATTGCAGAGATTAACTTGGCAGACAACTATTTCAAAGCCAATCTCTGGATCTACACCTAAAGCGGGAATAGTAATAGATTGAAGTAACTTTATTACTGCTATCAGCTCCGGATCGGTCATTCTTGGCAATTTTTCTAAGTCTTCAAACTTAGGTAGTATCACCTGATTTTTAGCCAAACTCTGGAGCCTTGAAAGAGAGAGACCCATCATCTCCAAAGCTTGCAATCCAGTATCCAAAGCTCTCGGCATCTGGAAGGTGTTTACATACATTTGGATTTTAATCTCATATATCTTTATCGCATCTAGCTGAGTAGTAGCTTGCTGCAAGATTAACTCGCCCAGAATTTCGGCTTGCTGTAAATTGGTATTCAGATATTCCGCTTCCATTGCCTCTGTATGGAGAGCCAGGGTCAAGTTATAATGACTCTGCCAACTTGACATGACCTCACTTTCTTTCTCACCTGGGCGAAACACAGAATTGAGGAGTTGTATCCCCAGATTAAAATACCTGAGAGCAGGTTCAAAAGCTGCTGCCGCCTTCGCTTTTTGACCTGCGATGAGATTGAGTTCAGCTAACTCGCATCTTTCTTGTTCCGAAGTCAGTAAATCGATTCCGAAATTCAGTTGATTTACCAAAGCAAAAATATTGTTTTTCCGCGCTTCTGGTGCAGTATTTTGCAGCAGCAACTGACCGATTTTTAGGTGAGTCTCTTTTTTCTGCTCTTCAGGAATCAAAGAATAAGCTGCTTGCTGCACTCTGTCGTGCAAAAACTTGTAGTCAACCTTCACATCTTGCAGCCCAGCCAGCCCTGTTTCTAATCCTTCAAAAACCAGTGGAATTTTGTAATCGTTGCTCAGCGGCAAAACTAGACCCGCCTGAAGAGCATCCCAGAGGTTTAATGCTGTTTCTTTTTGAGATTTTTCGCTGACAATTGAGAGAACTTCTAACTTAAACTGGTTGCCAATACAGGCAGCTAATTTTAATGCTGACTGCGCCGAGACAGGCAACTTCCGAATATTTCGAGCGATTAACTCTACGACATTGCAGTCAGTAATCCCAATAGCTTGGATGTGTCCGAGATCCCACTGCCACGTACTGGATGGAAAATCGTAAACTAACAGATTTTCTTGATAAAGAGTTCTGAGTAACTGAGTTAGAAAGAAGGGATTGCCTTGGGTTTTGTTGAAAAGTAGCTCGGCGAAAAGTTGAATCTTTTCCGAGATTCGGATTTTCAAAGTTTCGGATATTAAGAGTTGAACATGACTCAACTCTAAGGGAGCGAGAACAATATTGCTGACTCTTTCGGGAATTCCTGCCCCAGCTTTTTGGATATTTTCGATGGTTTGAATTAGCGGATGGGTGGCGCTGACTTCGTTATCTCGATAGGCTCCAATTAGCAACAAATATTTGCTGTCTGAATCTGTCACCAGCAGTTCAATCAATTTCAGCGACGCCGAATCTGCCCACTGCAAATCGTCGAGAAAAACTACTAGCGGGTGTTCTTTTGCGGTAAACACGTTAATGAATTGTTTAAACACTCGATTAAATCGGTTTTGCGATTCTGTCGGCCCCAATTGCGGGACTTCCGGCTGTTTCCCGATAATTAGTTCGACTTCGGGAATCACGTCTGTGACAACTTGCCCGCTGGTTCCCAAAGCGGCAAGCAATTTTTGTTTCCAAGTCTGGATAGATGCTGTGCTTTCTGTTAGCAACTGCCGAATTAATGACTGGAATGCTTGAATCACGGAAGCGTAGGGAATATTGCGTTTGAATTGGTCAAATTTGCCACCAATAAAATATCCGCGCTGTCGGACAATTGGTTTTTGAACTTCATTGACTAAGCAGGATTTGCCGATGCCGGAGTAACCGGAAACGAGGATCATTTCGACTCCCCCTGTTTTGCTTGTTAAGGAGGATGAAGAACTTTCAATAAGCCCTCCCTTAACAAGGGGGGGGTTGGGGGGGTTCTCCGGTGCTTTGGGAAAGCTCCGAAAGCCCCCCCTTAGCAAGGGGGGGTTGGGGGGGTTCTACACCGCTAATTCGCTCAAAAGCACTGAGTAAAGCGGCGACTTCGGCTTCTCTACCGTATAGTTTTTGGGGGATGAGGAGTTGACCGGCCCGATCGGCATTTCCGGCAGTAAAATCAGATATATTGCCGCTACCTTGGAGTTGTGCGAGACAAGTTTCGAGATCAAACCTCAGCCCGTCGGCGCTTTGATACCTATCTTCCGCCGTCTTCGCCAACAACTTCATCACGATGGCAGAGATTGCTTCGGGAATTTCCGGCTTCAAACTGTGGGGCGCGGGTGCGATTCTAGCGATGTGACAGTGAACTAATTCTAAAGGGTCGATCGCATTAAACGGCAATTCACCAGTCAGCATCTCGTAAAAAGTGACACCTAACGAGTAAAAATCGCTGCGATAGTCGATCGCCCGATTCATTCTACCAGTTTGTTCCGGCGAAATATAAGCTAACGTACCTTCGAGCAAATTGGGATAGCTGGGACTTGCGTTTTCTCTAACCAAGCGCGAGGAGATGCTGAAGTCAGTAATTTTGACCTGATAGGTTTCGGGATGGATAATGATATTGTGCGGTTTAATATCTTTGTGAATTATTTGATTTTGATGAATTTCACCCAAACTTTGAGCTAGCTGCACGGCTATTTCGAGAAAATGTTTTAATTTAATTTTTTGAGTAGTTAGAAGTTTTGACAAAGCCAAGCCACCAAAGTCTTCTAATGTGAGTGCTACACTATTTTGATGCGTTTCTAGGCGGTATGAATTAACAATAGTTTCTATATTTCTTAGATTTTTTCGGATTTTATATTCGTGTCTCAAGCGAGTAATCTCTTCGAGAGTTGGATACTCGCTTTTCAGGGTTTTGACTATGACGGGTAGGTTTTCTTGTTCCCAGATTCCCCGATAGATCGCAGTATTGATACCAGAATAAATTTGTTCCGTGATTTGATAGCCTGTTAGTAAAATCATAGTTTAATCAATTTGAATTTAAAGGGTTGACTGCAAATTTACCCGAGTTGTGCTGTGGGCGGAAGTCGATCGCCCGTGTTAGAGGGGTGATGGCACAGGTTGGGTGAAACAGATTCCGAGGCATAATCAACATTAGTGCAAAGATCGCAGCTTTGGCATTGGCTATTTGGCTTAATCTTTAAGTCGATCGCACTTACGTATTCTTACTGATTAATACGTATTCTTACTGATTAAATTGTGTTTAATATAACATTTGCCGCGCCAAGGGTTTTAACAGCCTTCTTATCTTCTTCTCTCTTTCCTCTGTCAAGTCAACTGTCAACTGTCAACTGTCAACTGTCAACTGTCAACTAATCATTGCGAGTCAAACCCTGAAGGCTAACTTGCAAAACCGACAAACCCAAAATCAGCAAAAACAAAACTAGGGCGATCGTACAAGCATAACCAATTTCCAAATCCTTAAAAGCCCGTTCGTAAAGATAATAAACAACAGTCTTAGAACTATTGCGAGGGCCGCCCTGAGTCATAATATAAACTTCTTCAAAAACCTTAGTAGCAGAAATCGCCGAAATCACCGCCACCAAAACCAAATAAGGCTTCATCAGCGGCACAGTAATATCCCAGTGTTTCCGCAAACCTTCCGAACCATCAATCGCAGCGGCTTCATAAAGTTCTGCCGGAATAGATTGCAGCCCAGCTAAATAAATCACCATGTAATAACCTAAGCCTTTCCAGACAGTAACTGCCATCACGCTAAAAATTGCCACCTTCGGATTGGCCAGCCAAGAAACCGGAGGTAAACCCAACAATTCTCCGAACTGATTCAGCAATCCCGTCTCAGCAAACAGCCACTTCCAAGCAATCCCTGCGACAACCATCGAAATCACCGCCGGCGTGTAATATGCTGCGCGGAACCAGTTCATCCCCCGCAGCTTTTGATTGCACAAAATTGCCATTCCCAACGGTATAACAACCAATACAGGCACAACACAGATGAGATACAGCAGCGTATTGGTCAAAGTTTGCCAAAAAGTGCGATCGCGCCACAACCGCTCAAAATTCTTCAAACCCACCCACTGCGGCATTTGAGTTAAATCATATTCGTAACTCGTAAAACTCAAATAAAAAGCTTGTAAAGCAGGCCACAAAACAGTCAAAGTCAAAACAAACAAAGCCGGAAACAAAAACAAATAAGGCGTTGAATAGCGGCGGAAAAAATTCAAAGGCATAATAATTGGTAATTAGTCTTGGTTAATAATAAGACGGCGGTTGAAACCGCGTCTATACAAACGATGTCAGCCGGACGCCGACTGAAGAAAACAACATAATTCCATTCGCCGTCCGATCTTTTTCTTCAACCCGCGGAGGCGGGTTTTGTCTGTGTAGACGCGAATTCGATTCGCCGTCTTCGATTCGCCGTCTTCGATTCGCCGTCTTCGATTCGCCGTCTTCGATTCGCCGTCTTCGATTCGCCGTCTTCGATTCGCCGTCTTGCACCCTACAAACAATACCTATTTAAGCCCAGAAAACAAACCCTCCCAATCTCTCGGAGAACCAGGATTTTCCCCCTCTTTTACCTCAAAAGTCACCTTACAAGCCTGCGGTTGTTCCAAAGCTTGCACGCACAATTCCGCAATATCTTCCCGACTAACTTTACCCCGAATATTATCTCCTTGCTCGAAGATCAAAGCTTTGCCGCCCGGTTCCTCAGTCAAAGCACAAGGTCTGACAACAGTATAAGGTATGCCGCTCGATCGCACGCAATCCTCTCCTTTCAACTTCCAAGTCAAAATTCCCCCCAACATATCATTCATTCTGACAGCCGGCGGTTCATCTTCCAAGATAAGTCCTGGGCGGCCCGGGCGAGTAACTCCCGCCGAACTCACCATCACAAATCGCGGCAAAGTCTGGCCGCCATCAGCTTTAATAGATTCTAATTCCAGTTGAAAAACACCCGGTGTAAATTTCGGATTCAGCGCGCCGTCATATTCAAACTTGCTCAGCATTAACTGAAAAGAATAAATGCTGCTGGGATCGAATTTCGCGCCATCTTTCACAGTCTTCGCGCGGAATACTGGAATTAACTTATCGAAGGGAACTACGATCGTAATCCAGGTATTGTACACAGTATCGAACGAATAGCAATAGCCGATACCATCCCATTTAGCCTCGCTACGCACGATCAACTTGTAGCGCTTACCATCCCCTTTGACCCGGAGCAGGAGGCCGCTGAATCCTGCGAGATTGACCGGAGGATCGAAGTTGCGGGTGCGGACAGAAGCAAAGCCACCTGAGTTGGCAGTGGAAACATTGCCCGTGAATATAGCTGTACTGTCTGTAAGTACGATCGAACTTTCGCTAGTCCCGCCCATCACAACATCATCGAGAGCGCCCCAAGTTTCCTTTAAATCTTGGGTAGGTTTTGTGAAATCAAAAATGACTTTTTCGCCTGATTTAATGAGCTGACTGCGAACAGCTTGCACTAAATTATTCAGGCCTTTGTATTCGACAATTTCGGGAACATCCACAACTTCCGGCATATAAAACTTGATGCCTTGATAGTATTTTTCCCTGGTTGGCGTGTCTCCTTCTACAGGTTGAACTTTGGTACCCGTGCAGCAGATAACTGCATCTACGCCCTCAGTGACGCGCGGTGTTAGCGTCTCAGCGATAGTGATATCTCCCTCGACTAATTCGACATTTTTGCCAAGAATTTCGGTTGCTCTTTTGGTATCTCTGACGAGACAGCGGACTTGATATCCCCGCTGTTGCAGCCGCTTGACAACTCGCTTCCCGACGCCACCTGTCGCACCGGCTACCAGTATTAGTTTGGGTTGGTCTTTTTTATTGTTGCTGCTGCTTCCGAACAGTTGTTGCAGCCAGCTAATGCTGCCAATGAAGGGAATCACGCCAAAATAAGCCAAGGTTTTGACAAATCTGCCGGCATCCCATTGGGCGGTATTTTTTTCAGTCACAGTCGCTTCCTCAGAGTTGGCTCAAATCTACTTATAGCAGTTGACAGTTGACAGTTGACAGTTGACAGTTATGGTATCCGAATCTAACCGTTTATAAAGCAAGGATTTTAGACTCTATTGATGAGTTCTTGAATGTCCTAACCAATGTGGCGGTTGCTATAGCTGCTTTTGTATTTTAATCTAATTTTCGATTTGTGCATTTTGTCGATAAGCGCACTTTTTTTCACTTCACCGAATAGCAGGGGTTGGAAGTCCCAGCATGAAGGCAGATTATTATAAGAACGGAGTTTAAATCTCCGTTCTTATCGCTTCGCTGTCAACTGTCAACTGTCAACTGTCAACTGTCAACTGTTTAAAATCGGTTTGAGATGAGTTTGGCTCAAGGGAATCTCAATAATCAACTCGGTTCCCTCTCCGGGGGCTGAAATACAGCTCAATTTGCCGCCGTGTTGTTCCACCACAATTTCGCTGCCAATCGCCAAACCTATCCCCGCACCTTTCCCTACCGGTTTTGTGGTAAAAAACGGCTCAAATATTTTCTGTCTAACTGTTTCTTCCATACCCCAAGCATTGTCCTTAATCCGAACTGCTACGGCTGTTTCTCCCGGACAAACTTCAGTCACGATCCGAATTTGTCCGCTCTTGGCTGTCTCTGCTTCGTGCCAAGAGTGCGGCGATAAATTTTTGTTGACAAAGGCATCTTCTAAAGCATCAAGTGCATTTGTCAGCACATTCATAAATACTTGGTTGATTTGAACTGGGTAACACTCAACCAACGGTAGAGAGCCATATTCTTTGTTGAGATGAATTGCAGGGCGATGGTACTGCGTACCTGCTACGCTAACGGGCTTCGGTTTGAATCGGTTGCTCAAAATCAGCAAAGCACTGTCCAATCCGTCGTGAATGTCAACTTCTTTAATCTCTGCTTCGTCAATTCTAGAGAAATTTCGCAGCGACTGAACTATCTCGCGGATGCGGTTAGCTCCTACTTTCATTGAACCCAGCAACCTCGGCAAGTCTTCAACTATAAACTCTAATTCTGCTCCTTCTATTTCTGCTTGAATTTCTGGCGAAGGCGACGGATAGTGCTGCTCGTAAAGCTGCAATAAATCGATCATTTTTTGACTGTATTCGTCGGCATAGTTAAGATTTCCGTATATGAAGTTAATCGGGTTAGTCACTTCATAGGCTACCGCCGCCACCAACTGTCCCAAACTTGACATTCTTTCGCTTTGCACCAATTGAGTTTGCGTTCGCTGAAGCTCGTACATCGCTGTTTTTAAATGCTCGCTTTTTTCGCGTTCTCTGGCGATTGAGGCTTCTAGTGCTCTATTTAATTTTTCGAGTTTTTTGGTTTGGCGCAGCACTATATTGATTATTGCTTTTTTTAGTTCCAATGCAGCGTCTATTTCGCATTGCTTCCACGGCAAAGATTTGCACCTCACATTTTCTTTCCACAGCTCGAAGGATTTCCTAGGAGACAGTCTGTGGCTGCCATCTTCATCTATTAGAACTGCTTTGTTGGGGTTCCCTGCCCAATTTACGGTCTTAATTACTTCCGGGCGAAACCACAAGACGTATATTTTCTGACTCGGCGATATTGCTATTGCCAAACACCCGCTAGCCGTGTTTTTAAATTCCTCAGCTTCTGGATAGCATTTAGTCAGCGAGTCTGTATAAAAAATTTCTTTTTTTAGGCTGTTTTGCACCCACTGAGTTAAGGATTTAAGCGCTTCTCCGTGAGGTGTTTCCCCGACTCGATAGCAATTTTCTCCAAATACTATTGATGCTCCCTGGGCGTTGACTGCTTCCAGCAAATTATGCTGGCATTTAACTAACACTTCTGACAAGTTTTCGGAGGTAGATATGTCTTCAAAAATCTGGGCTTGAATAGATTTTAAGTGTAGTTTGTAGTCGTAGTCTTCGTTGGCTTCTTTTGATTGCAATTCTAAGGACATTACTTGCCCGATAAACTCGCAAGCGGCTCGCACTTCATGGTTGAGGTATTTTGGTGTATAGTTATGGCCAACAATCAATCCCCACAGTTGTTGATCTTTGATTAAAGAGATTGATAAAGTAGCGGCAACGCCCATATTTTGCAGGTATTCTATGTGAATGGGAGACACGCTTCTCAACACGCTGAGACTGAGGTCTAGGGACTGCTTCGTAACAGAATTTTTTTCGGGAATGATGCGAACTGGTTGATAATTAATATCTGGTATTAACCTCAACCAATTTAACAAATACAGTTTTTTGGCTTGTTTGGGAATATCTGATTTGGGGTAGTTTAAGCCCAGGAATGGACTCAGGTTTTCTAGTTTGTCTTCAGCCATTATAGCACCGTTACCTTCTGCGTCAAATTGATAGGTCATAACTCTATCAAATCCCGAAATCTTCCGGATTTCTCCCACAGTCTGCTGACATAATTCTTTGAGATTTTTGGCGCTTTGAATTTGGCTGACTGTGGATCTGACTGAATGATAAAAGCTAAAAACGGAAAGATTTTCTGTGGTGGTTGCTAATTCTAGCTCAATTATCAAAATTCCTTGTTGTCGGTGGAGGATGCAGTCAAATTCTAAAAACTTGTCTGCTTTGTTGACAGAGAGTTTAATGGGATTGACGGTTTTTAAGTTTTCGTTCTGCAAACAGGAATTGAGTTTTTCTAACTGAACTCTATCGAAGAATAAGCTCAAATCTTGACCGATCGCACTTTTGGCATCGACTCCCAATAAATCTTGCGTATTTTCACTGACTTGCAGTATTTCTAGTTGAGGTTCTCGTACAACCACGAGAATCCCGTGAGGCTGAATGTGCCCCGATATGTGAATGGGTTCTGTGTCGCAGTTTGTCAAGTCAACTTCTGCGAGTGCTGGGATTGTGCTTTGTCGATCCATTGTCTCTATTTTCCGCTGTAAAATTTCGAGAGGGTTCTATCGATTTTAGATTTGATCTCAAATTTGCTTTTCAATAATCTCATATTGTTCGATCGCATAATGGCCTGATCCCTTGACCGACACTAACAAGGCATTATCCGAAAATCAGCGAATCGAAAATGATGGAGTCGAAAATTAGCCTACCGTTGTGTTGCTGCTAGACTGGCGCGAGCATTCTGGTTTTTTTTACGAACTGAGCTATTCTATTCGAGCGATCCCCGATATTAATTATCGCAGCAATTGTTCCCATTCTTCAAGTCGTTTTAATGTTTTTCCACAATTTTAATATTTGTGGTAATATTTTACCATCATAAAAAAGGGGAGATAAATGTGTCTTCAGACCGGCCGACTAACGAAAAGATTAAGTTAAGGTAAGGGTGACAAGACTTGAAAGTAAAGTCGCGTTAAGCTTTTGAAGTATATCCAACAGGCCCGACAATTATACTGATGCTCGACTTCAATACAGTTACTGAGTTTTCTCATACCCACTGCATAGCTATCTGTGCCTTTTTAGTTCCGGCAAACTTGCTGACTACTTTGCAGACAGGGATTTTGACAGGACTAAACCGACCTCGAATGCAAGTTTGGGCGTCTGTGGCTGTGGCCAGCCTTTGGGCTACAGCAATGATCTTTCACGTTTTTACCTGGTTCGCGATCGGAGTAGTAATGCCTCCGACATACATCTTGTTAGCTATGGCGATCGCTTGTCTGGCTATCAATATCTGGGCAGTGGGACATCCTGCGAGCATGATGCAATTAATTAGAGTTGCGGTATCAGCTTTTAGGGAAGTTTTAGAAGAAGGAAGAAGGAAGAAGTCAAGCGTGAAGTCGGAAGTTCGGTAACGGATTTTCTAACGGGTGTAACGAATAAAATTTTAGCGATCTAGGAAATAAGGAAGCAGAAAGAAATTGGCATCTGGCCGTCTGAAAGATGTCTGGGAGAATATTAGTTTTTACTAATCTGTTCCCTCGTTCCACCTATTAGTTCTGAGTCGTGATTTTATAACCCTTATTCCGGTTCGCGATCGCGACAGTCTTCATCTTCCGGGCCGCGGGGATGGATCGTGCAGTTGAGCAGGTGCCCGCCATCGCTTCTGCCATAATAGTAGCGACATCCCGTGCAAATTGCCGGAGGTTCGATCGCACTTTGGTAAACCGGATAATCCATAGCCAGCAGTGAGAAGTCGCGCTGCGTCTGAACAGTCCCGATAATAGCGCCTGAAAGTTCCACAGCTTGGCGGATGTTTTCGATCCTGGTGTAAGGTGGCAGGTAAATGTCAATATAAAGGCGTATGCCATCGCCTTCGTACTCCTGGCGGGTAATATTGCCTCCGAGCAAACCGACGCGCGACGTAATGGCGGAGGAAAATTCCCCAGCCAAGGTGCAGTAACCGCAGAAAAGGTGAATGTGTTCGTCGGTTACTGCTCTCACACTCAGGCGAGTAGGAATCAGCACTCTCAGGTAAGCGTCGAGCTCGTCAAAAATCGGTTCGGCGAGGGACAGCATCTGGTTTGCGTCTTCGTGGTTGAGCCCAAAACCCTTAGAAACCTTGGAGACGAGGGCTGCTAAAATATCAAAAACTTGGGTTAACAGCGATTGCAGCCTGCTATCAATGGCGATCGGACATTCTCTGAGCAGTTTTAAATAATCTTCCAAACGATGGGCTACGCGCTGAATGCTGCTAAATCCCAACATAGCTGCTCCCCCTTTAACTGAGTGCGAGGCTCGGATGAGCTGGTGTATCCTTTGGGGAGTTTGCACGGTGTTTTGCAGGCCCTGCAAGCCTTGTTCCATGATTTGAAGGTGTTCTGTGGCTTCTTCTAGAAAGTAGCCGATGATGCGCTGTAGTTGTTCTGGTAGCATAATATTATTCTCCAAAAGGCACCCTAATTGCAGAAAACAGAAAGCAGAAAGTAAAAATGCTGATATTTTTTACTTTTGAGTCAATATTTAACCCAGAGGTGATATAAAACCGGCGTTGCACGGGACACAATACCGCAGTGCGAGCGAAAAGCGCTAGACTCGGAAAGTTAGGATGCCGATGCAAGTGGAAACCAGATTATTTGTCCTTGATATCTATCCTGCCTCACAATAACGGCGGTGGCAAATATCGAACCAAAGAGGCTTCTGATTGCCCACATTTTTTAACGTGCTAATTTTCTCAACAAGCAAATTCCGCAACTCCGATTCTATCGTTGTTGATGGTTGGTTATTATCAATAGCTCTTAACTAATGACAACAAATTGACGATCGAATACCAAGAATTTCTGCATGTGGTACCCGCCACGTGATTTATCCGTGGAATCAATCCCAAATCGAAAATCTAAAATCCTCTCTTCCCCCGAATTTATCCGTGGGGTTAATCTAAAATCTAATCTAAAATCTAAAATCTAAAATCTAAAATCTAAAATCTAAAATCTAAAATCTAAAATCTAAAATCTAAAATCTAAAATCTAAAATCTAAAATCGATTGACTCTCGGTGCGTAAGTTCTAGGAATATGTCATTTAACAGTGTAAAGGTGATTTTTTGAGAAGTTTAACTTTTAATTTAATAGATATCTTCAATAACGATTATTGTAGGGTAGGCATGGAGCCTGCCCGAGAGTTTCTGTTTTGGAGAAGTCTATGACAATCGCTTGCGAGTTTGAACAAGCGATCGCCCTTTTTGGCACGAGATATATAGTTTGACTGCGTAAGTCCCGATCGCATTAGGATCGCGAATTAAATAATTAAATAATTTACACAAGTTTGTGGGATGGGTTCTGGGCCCATCCCACAACAACCATAAAAATGGTACCTTTTTTCCTATTTAGCGACTGTTGCACCGACTTTGGCTGCGATCGCAGCTAAAGCCTTGCCGTTGCCTTGTAGAAGCGTGTTATTTTTCTGCACCATGCTGCCACTCAGTTCTGGGGGAGCGGGCAGTTTAACGCCTAATTTTTCAGCGATCGCGCGGACAATTTGTCTATTACCCAACAATAATTTGTGGTTTTCTGTCGCTAAGTCACCGCTCCCTGGGCCTGCTACGCTGGGTACAGTTGCGCCTACTTTGGTAGCGATACTGGTAAAAATAGCTCTGTTTTGCAAGATTAGCTGTTGGTTAACTTGCAAAGGATTGCTACCCGATGGTGCTGCGTCCTTGCTAGCTGCTGCGCCTACTTTAGCAGCAATATTCTTAGCTGTTTGACCATTTTTCACTAGCAAATCCCGATTTTGCTGTATGAGTGTTTGTTCGTTGGCTTGGGTAATAATTGTATTGTTAATAGTAGGTGGTTGAACTAATTGACCAGAGCTTCCCAATAATCCAGATGCCAATAAAGTAGCAGTGAAACCAACAATTAATTTAGACATTTTTTCTTTCCTCGATATGTTTTTTTTGACAAGCAGTTTTTTTACTGCGTCATCTACCAAAAGAAACATATCAAGACTTTTTTGAGCAGTTTGTCACGAATGTTACATTTTGTAACAAACTTATGCAAAAAGTGCAACGTCTAATTGCAATTTTTACAATTACAGACAGAAAGTAGGTTTTTATAGCAGTTGACAGTTGATAGTTGACAGTTGACAGTTGACAGTTGACAGTTGACAGTTGACGGTTGACGGTTGACGGTTGATCGGCGAAGATATTTGCTATCTTTTTTGCTTTTAACTTATTCACTAGGATTTTTGGGTTCCGAAAGTGGCGGCGGCTACACCGAAGAGGAGTACCGCAGCACCTGCGAGTACGGCTGGCGCAGGCATTTCGCCGAACACCAAATAACCCAAACAACTCGCCCCAACGGGTTCAAACAAGATGGCAAGAGTTACCAGAGTTGGGGAAATTTGCGCTACAGCCCAGTTTAAAATGGTGTGACCTACTAATTGAGGCAAGGCGGCGGTTAATAAAATGTAAAAATATACGATGTTTGGATAACCGGTATAACTGGTACCGAAGGCGAGGGGTAGAGGTAGCAGGACGATCGCAGCAACAGTATAGGCGATCGCGATATAACCGCCAATTCCCAATCCCCGCCGTTGAGCTTCCCGGCCCAGCAGCAAGTACAAGCTGACAGCCCAGGAACCCGTCAGAGCAAGGATATCGCCGAATAATTGAGTGTTGCCGCCCTTGGCTGCGCCTGTGCTTCCGAGGGCGATCGCCATTCCGCCAGCAAGCGCTATAGTAATGCCTGCGATCGACATTTTGCTGAGTTTTTCGCCAAACCAGAAGCGGGATAACAGCGCTACCCAGACGGGATTTGTGGTGACGAGGGCTGTGGAAGCTGCGATCGAAGTATAAGACAGTGAGGTAATCCAGAGAGCAAAGTGCAGGGCGAGACACAAACCAGCCGCCGCAGCATAGCGCCGAGCTCCGGGTTGTAGGGTTTTCCACTGAATTTTCGGCCAAGCTGGAAGCAGAATTAAGGCGGATAAAGTCAAGCGAGAAGCGGCGAGTACGAGGCTGAAACCGAGGCCGCCCGCGCCTGCTTTCAGGTTGGCTAGCCGGATTAAGATTGAGGCGGTTGAGACTGCTAATACGCCGATCGTTAAGATAAGGGCGATCGACCAATTCGACGGTTTTTGCGGAATATTCATTTAAATTTCCATGAGATTATTTATTTTGAGAGCGCCCCAAGCAGTCTATGGTGTCGTTGCGGGCGATCGTATTTTGACAAAAATAATCTTTATTAACTCAAAATCATGAATTTAATCAACTAGATTGATTAAATTTATAAATATACTTTAAAAATATAGCCCTTCTCAGATAGGTGAGGTACGTTGTTGGGCTTCAGCCCTCTTGGTTTAAGCGGTTATATAAGCTGTCAATAAATGCTATAGCTGATTTTATCATCTTAAATACAACATTTTATCCGCAAAGTATTAGACATATTATAAAAATATCTAGAAACTGGCAAGATGCCAGTTCCACAGAAAAAGATATTTTTGTAAAAGATATTTTTGTAAAAGATATTTTTGTGGAATGGGCATCTTGCCCGTTCCAAAATTTGATTATAAAAACTTTTCCAAGATATATATTTGATAGTTTCAAACTAGATAAATCAGAATTAGCGCGAGTAATTAGTAAAAATTTATCTGAAATTTTTTATCAGAAAGCGCACAAACTATTTGAGATCGAAAAACTTGTAGCACCTTATATTGACGATATTGTCGGGAGCATCTCATTTTTGTAAAAAGCATTTTTTTCTTATAGTGCGAGCGTCCTCGCTCGCGTATCGTATAATACGCGAGCGAGGACGCTCGCACTATTAAATGCAAAACTGAGATGCTCCCATATTGTCTAACGAATGTAACATAATTTTACAATTATGACTTTTATGACTTTTATGACTTTTATGAACTCAAAGTCATGACTTTTATGAATTGACTTAAAAAAATACTTGTTTTAGCATCTTAAGTACGAAAAATGAAACTGGTAAGAACTTCTCATTCATTTTTAACATAGCTCAAACCAAAAATAAATCAGGAGAATCAACTATGGCTAGCCCATTCAAAGTAACAGAATTCGATTCAGGTAGATATATTACAAATGTCACCGCAGGAAAATTTAACGGCGACTCAACAACAGATTTAGCAACCATGGATTTGCTATCGACTCAAATTGGCATTTTGCCAGGAGACGGTACAGGTAAATTCAGCATTGGTAGCTACTCCTCTACGGGAGAATTCCCCTATGACTTTAGCAGCGCAGATTTCAACGGTGACGGCAAAACAGATTTATTCGCCACTAACTACGGTACTGACAAAAATTCGATTTTGTGGGGAGACGGCAAAGGCAGCTTTACTTCTTACACCAACTTTGAAGTGGGAGTACCATTTAATTTCATCTATTCGATCGACTTCAACGGTGACGGCAAAGTCGATTTAGCCCCCGTAGACTATACGAATAACAAAATTTTCGTCCTCTTGGGAGACGGTACGGGTAAGTTTAGCAAAGCCCAGGCTATTGATATCACAACAGACATCTCTTCCATCGCTTGGGCAGACGTAAACGGAGACGGCAAAATAGACTTAACCACTGCCAGCCAATACTCAACAAATATTTCCGTGAATTTAGGAGATGGTACTGGAAAATTTGGCAAAGCTACCAACTTTAATCTAGGGAAATATCCCACCGCCATTACAGCGGGAGATATCAACGGAGACGGCAAAACCGACATCGTATCAGCCAACTACTATTCCGACGACATTTCCATACTGTTTGGAGACGGGAAAGGCAATTTTGGCACAGCAACTAGCTTTTTCGGAGGAATCGGCCCTTCGTCCATTCAAGTATTAGACTTTAATGCTGATGGCAAAAATGATTTAGTAGTCGGAGATTTGCTCTCAAACTTTATTTTGTGGGGAGACAACACTGGCAAATTCAACACTTATACCGACATTCCTTGGACGGGATTTAATCCTGTATATGCCGACTTTAATGGAGATAAAAAACCTGACATTGCCGGCAACTATCTTGGCAATGTAAGAATTTTAATCAACGATACCAGTCCCCTTACCGACACATCAAAACCAGCACCTACGCCCACTCCCGCCCCGACTCCAACACCGCCACCACCGCCAACACCTGGAACATCTGCTGGTTTTACAATCACTCCGATATCGGGATTAAAAACTACAGAAGCAGGGGGAACGGCAACATTTACCGTCAAACTCAATAGCAAGCCAACTGCTACTGTAGCCCTAGGTTTAAGTAGTTCCGATAAAACAGAAGGAACAGCCTCTCCAGCTTCTCTGAATTTCAATCCTACCAATTGGGAGACTCCGCAAACTGTAACGGTAACAGGAGTTGACGACAAGGTAAATGACGGCGATAAAATTTACACAATCATTACCCAACCCGCTGTTAGTGCTGACAAAAAATACGACAAACTAAATCCGTCTGATATCACCCTCACTAATACCGCCAGCATTACTCCAACTCCAACTACAATTCCTCCAACTCCAACTACAATTCCTCCAACTCCAACTACAATTCCTCCAACTCCAACTCCACCAAAACCAATTCCAATTCCAATTACTACTCCAACACCTGGTGGAATCACCGTCAGCCCAACAACCGGATTAAAAACCACAGAATCAGGCGACAGTGACTCATTTACGGTCAAACTCAATAGCCAACCCACCGCTAATGTCAGCATCGGCTTAAGTAGTTCCAATACAGTAGAAGGAACTATTTCCCCAGCCTCTCTCACCTTCACTCCTACCGATTGGAATCAAGCCCAAAAAGTCATAGTAAAAGGTGTTGATGACAAGATAGTAGATGACGATAAAAAATACACAATTGTCACCGCCCCTGCTGTCAGCACCGATCCAAAATACAACAACCTCAATGCAGAGGATGTCAGCGTCACCAACGCCGAAACTAACCGCCCACCCGTGTTAAACAAAAGCAAGGAAACTACTCCCTGGTACTACGACAGCCCGATAGTTAAAAAATCATCCAAATTTGAGTTTACGGTTCCCGAAAAGGCATTTATAGACCCAGATTCTGGTGACAAGTTAACTTACTCAGCCACTTTAGAAAACGGTCAACCTTTACCGAGTTGGATTACTTTTAATCCTACTACCCGTACTTTCAGCGGCGACATTACTAAAGGGAACTCTCTGGATATTAAGTTGACCGCAACCGACACTTCCGGTGCGAGTGCGAGCGATTTTATCAAGTTAGTAGTCACTAAAAATGGTGTGGTCGTTGATGGTTATATTGCGGGTGCGACTATCTTCTTTGATGCGAATAAAAACGGAGTCAAAGATGCTAGCGAACCATTTTCTACGACTGATGCTAATGGCGAATACGAACTCGATATCCCGGACAGTTTTGATACGAACAAAAATGGGAACTTTGACCCAGAAGAAGGCAATTTAGTTGCTTTTGGGGGGACGGATGTTTCGACGGGCTTGCCACTGACAACTCCTGTTTCAGCACCGATAGATTCCACTGTTGTCACGCTATTAACTACTTTAGTTACTGATTTGACGGCTGGGGGAATGTCGCAGACTGAAGCTGAGTCAAAGGTTAAATCTACTCTGTCTATTCCTGCGGGAGTTGATTTACTGGACTTAGATCCGATCGCATCTACGGCCAAAAATGAGCCTGGTGGTGTCGAAACTCTAGTCGCGATGACAAAAGTCCAAAACGTCGTCACCCAAACCACGAGCTTAATAGACGGTGCATCTGGGGCGGATAATGGTGCAATTACCAAAGCTGTTGTTGCAGCAATTAACAGTAAAATTAAATCCGGCGGTTCCCTGGATTTGAACAATGCGACGCAGGTAGAAGGCATTATCCAGCAATCTATTGCTAACGTCAAACAAGTTGATAGCAATCTCGACGCTGAAAAACTTTCCAAAATTTCCTCGCAAACAGCGAAGGTAATGGTTGAGGCTAATCAGCAGATAGATCAGGTGAAATCTAACTCTTCACCTGAGTCTATTGCCTCGGAAATTGCCAAAGTTCAAAAGGTGGCTTTAGGTGAAAGTGCGATCAAACTGGAAGCAGTCGGTGTTGCGATTCTCACAGGCGATGTTAACCCTTCCACAACTTCTACTACACTTCTCGGTTTTGAGGGCAAAAATCTGGTAGGTACTGATGATAACGATACTTTACTAGGTGCTAGCGGTAACGATTTCATCAGTGGCAGAAAAGGCAGTGATTCCCTCGATGGTGGTGCCGGCGATGACAGTATTTACGGTGGCAAGGGACTCGATACGCTGACAGGTAACAGTGGCGATGATATCCTATTTGGAGGCCGTGGTGCTGACAGTTTGGATGGCGGTGCAGGCAATGACAGCTTGTATGGCGGCAAGGGAGATGATACTTTGCTTGGTGGTTTGGGAGATGATTTCCTGAGTGGTGAAAAGGGCAATAATTTTCTAATCGGCGGAGAAGGTAGCGATCGCTTTTTGTTAAATCTAGATAGTGGTATCGATACGATCGCGAATTTTGACACTGATAGCGATAAGATTATCCTTGGCAATGGCTTGAGCTTCGGACAGTTAGACATTACCCAGACTGCTAGTGGAAATGCGATCAAAATTGCTGCGACAGGCTCAGTGTTGGCAAATGTCAGTGGAGTCACCGGGCTGCTGCGAGCAAATGATTTTTTGGTGATTTAAAAGAGTGTTGACAGTTGACAGTTGACAGTTGACAGTTGATAGTTAACAACAACCGCAAGCATCTCATTTTTGTAAAAAGCATTTTTTCTTTGATTGAGTGCGAGCGTCCCCGCTCGCATATTGTACAATACGCGAGCGGGGACTATAAAAACTGAGATGCTCCCACAGCAACCTCTACCTGGAAGGAAGAGGATTGGAGTAATGAATCGTCTTCTGTTAATTTCTCCCTAAAACGAAGAGGCTTTCAACCAATTATTTCTGGTAATCAGCCGAGGGTAGGGGCTGGGGGCGAGATCCTCGGGCCCCACCTTTTTAATAAAAAAATGTGTAACAATCAATAAATCTCGCAGTTAACGCTGACAACTCCCAATTTAAAACTATCTATGGCTCCTACAGTTTTGATTACAGGCGCTTCTCAAGGAAGTGGCAAGGCAACGGCACTGTTATTTGCCCGTCAGGGTTACGATGTGGTGATGGTGGCTCGGGAGCCGGAAAGATTGGCAGCAGCAGCGGCTCAGGTGCAGCGTGAAGGCACTTCGGCTATGGCGATTGCGGGGGATGTTGGTGACATTCAACAAGTGCGGGCGATCGTCCAAAAAGCCCTGGATACCTGCGGAAACATTGATGTTTTGGTGAATAATGCTGGAATTTGTCTCGCAGGGGCGATCGAGCAAACCACCTCCGAAGATTGGCAGCAATTAATGAATACCAATTTTTGGGGCTGCGTTAACACAATTCAAGAACTTTTGCCACATTTTCTCGATCGCAAAACGGGTACAATCGTCAATGTTGGTTCCATTGGTGGCAAAATGCCCTTACCTCAAATGACTGCATATTGTGCCAGTAAGTATGCAGTAACGGGTTTGACAGAAACTTTGCGATTGGAATTGGCGCCCCAAGGAATTCATGACTGGGCAAATCAGCCGGAAGATATTGCTAAAGCTATCTGGGATGCAGTGAAGAATCAGCGTGCAGAAGTCACAGTCGGCCCTGCTTTCTTGGCATCGGAAGCCTATCGCTTATTCCCCGGTTTGATGCAGTGGGCAATGGAAAAGGGCAAGTTATAATTAGTCAGTAGTCATTATTAGTATGGCAGGGTAAATTTATTGTCGTCAGACAAATTAGGTACGTAGTTGCGCTTCAGCGCTCTTTGCTTATATATATAAAGAGCGAAAAATTAGGTACGTAGTTGCGCTTCAGCGCTCTTTCCGAATATATATAAAAAACGAAAAATTAGGTACGTAGTTGCGCTTCAGCGCTCTTTCCGAANGGTACGTAGTTGCGCTTCAGCGCTCTTTCCGAATATATATAAAAAACGAAAAATTAGGTACGTAGTTGCGCTTCAGCGCTCTTTCCGAATATATATAAAGAGCGCTGAAGCGCAACAACGTACCTTGATCCAATCTTTGTCGAGCAAACAAACTCAACCTCAAATATTGTACCAAGAATTCTTCTATAATTGGTATTATTAGTAGACGAGCAATTGCATTCATTTCCAGCGAGCAGAAAATCATCTGCGGTTTATGTATCAAAGTCAGATTTATTTAATTCAAGTCTAATAAGGTGCATATAGCATTTATCAGAAAGATGAGGTATGACTGTAAATGGAGTTTTTGATGCGACCTCGCTTACTATATCATAAATACTAAGAGGGCCCAAGCCCAACAACGTACCTCATCTTTCTAATAAGGTGCGTATTTCGCACCCTACACCTACAGATTAAAGCAGAGAACTAGCATTAATCAAACGCCCGTTTAAATCTGCCGGAGTCACATTCAACACAGTCCCCAACAAAGCATTAGTAAAACCGAATCTAATATTAGTAGCTTCCACACGCCCATTACGATCGGGATCGAGACTTTGCTGCGAGATGCCGCCCTTGGCTAACAAACTCGTTCCCCCCGAGATACTTCCTGGATCGAGTAACAGTAGTCTCGGATCGTTTAAACTATAACTCACTTGTTCAAAAGTGATATTGCTGCTGGTGAATGCCGTACTAATTCCGATTGAATCGCTAGACTTATCAAAATCGATAATTACGGCGTCAGGAACTTCATTTCCAACTAATCTAAGTCCAGCTTGATCGACTCTCAAAACAAAGACATCGTTGCCCGCACCTCCTTTGTAAACATCCACATCTCTGTCGCCAATTAAAGTATCGTTGCCGTCACCACCGACTAACAAATCAACACCTTGCCCCCCGCGCAGCAAATCATTTCCCACGCCGCCATCAACGAAATCACTATTTTTATCTCCCGTCAAGAAATCGTTTCCAGCTTCTCCCAAAACATCGTCATCAGCTTTGCCGCCGTAAATAGAATCATCGCCGGCACCGCCAAACAGACTGTCTTTACCATCGTTGCCGAAAATCCTTTCTGCATCTGACGCGCCCCTGACAGTATCATTGCCGCCCAGCATCCAAACTCCCCCAGGAAAACTGGCAAGTTGTCCCGGTGCAAGTGTAATATTTTCAGCAGTATTGTCTCCTACCAAGCGAGGGATGCCAGAATTATCGGGGGTGAGTACCATAGTTGTAAATTTTGTGCGATGTGATAATGGATATCTTGTAATATTCTACAGCTTGGCACAACCCGATCGCGCGATCGCACATTAAAATAAAAGTTAAAACTAGAGCCAATGCCAATTATCTTAGTTAAAGACTTAAGCAAAGTTTATCCCGTAGCGATTAAGGAACCGGGACTGAAAGGAACCATGCAGCACTTTTTTAAGCGCACTTACCGCAATATCAAAGCAGTTGAGGGCGTTTCTTTCAGTATCGAACCTGGTGAAGTGGTGGGGTTTCTCGGCGCTAACGGTGCGGGCAAAACTACGACGCTGAAAATGTTGACTGGTTTGATTTACCCGTCTGATGGTACTGTCACTGTGTGCGATCGTACTCCTTTCCGCCGCGAAGCAGCTTTTCTGCAAAGAATCACCTTAGTTATGGGGCAGAAACAGCAGTTAATTTGGGATTTACCCGTACTCGACTCTCTGCGAATCAATGCCGCAGTCTACGGCATTCCCGATCGAGATTACCGACAGCGAATTGGAGAATTGACAGAAATGCTGTCACTAGAAGGCAAATTAAATCAGGCGGTACGCAAGCTGTCTTTAGGCGAGCGAATGAAAGCGGAATTGATGGCCGCGCTGCTACACCAACCGGAGGTATTATTTTTAGATGAACCGACTTTAGGTTTGGATATCAACGCACAGTTTAGTGTCAGGCAATTTCTGCGAGAATATAACGAGCGCTATCAAGCAACTGTGCTTTTGACAAGTCACTATATGGCTGACATTACGGCTTTATGCAAGCGTGTTTTGTTAATCCATGAAGGGCAATTAGTTTATGATGGCAGTTTGGACGGATTGCTCGACAGGTTTGCACCTTACCGAGAAGTCCAGGTAAAATTAGCCGAACCGCTAGCAAAAGATAGCGCTTTTGCTTACGGCGAGGTAGAATCTATTGAAGGTAATTCAGTCCGGTTTTTGGTCAAAAGGGAGGAGCTGACGGCGAGCGTGTCGAAGATTTTAGCCCAGTTGGAAGTGATAGATTTGACTGTCACAGATCCGCCAATTGAAGAGGTAATCGGTCGAGTTTTTCGCACGGGAAAAGTGTAGAGTTCCCCCAGATTACCTAAAAAGCAAGGTGTTTTATTCTCAAGATAAAGATAGGTACGTTGTTGGGCTTCAGCCCTCTTTCTATATACGCCGAAAGAGGGCTAAAGCCCAACAACGTACCTTTACCTATAATTTTTTTAGTGAGATTGATATGAAAAGAATCATCAGAATTGCTAAAACTTTGCTACTGACTTACTACGCTTATATGCTCGAATACCGGGCAGAATTGTTTTTGTGGGCCCTGTCGGGAGCTTTGCCGTTTATCTTGATGGGCGTGTGGATGCAAGCATCAGAAAGTGGTCAGTTTGGGCTAAAGGCGATCGACTTTGCCCGTTACTTTTTGGCAGCTTTCATTGTCCGACAAACTAATGTTGTTTGGGTGATTTGGGAGTTTGAAAAAGAAGTAGTCCAAGGCAAGTTATCTAATAGATTGTTGCAGCCTCTAGATCCAGTATGGCATCACTTCGCATCTCATGTTTCCGAAAGGTTTGCGAGGCTACCTTTTGTATTCGGATTAGTGCTGCTGTTTTTTGCACTTTACCCACAGTCTTTTTGGGTGCCGAGTTTGGGCAGGTTTTTGCTGTTTTCCTTGGTTGTCGTCTTGGCTTTTTGCTTGCGGTTCCTGATCCAGTATACCTTTGCGCTGTTTGCTTTTTGGATAGAGCGCGCAAGTGCGATCGAGCAATTTTGGTTCTTGATTTACCTGTTTTTATCGGGAATTATCGCACCGTTAGAAGTGTTTCCCCCAGCAGTGCGCGCAGTGGTTTTGTGGACTCCGTTTCCTTATTTGATTCATTTTCCTGCTTCAATTTTGATCGGATTGCCCGTTGATGTTGGCCGTGGTTTGTTGGTGATGCTGGGTTGGGGTGTGGTGTTTTTTGTGTGGAATCGCTGGCTGTGGCGGCAGGGTTTAAAACAGTATTCCGGTATGGGAGCTTAAACAGTTGACAGTTGACAGTTGACAGTTGACAGTGAAGAATTGACAGTTGACAGTTGGCAATTGACAGTTGAGAGGGGACTATTGACAGTTGACACTTGACAGTTCATAGTGGATATTTAGCGAACAATCTCGGGCACTATCAACTATCAACTATCAACTGTCAACTATCAACTATCAACTGTCAATGACTGATAACTCACCACTCAAAAATAAATCTTTTGCGTTTGCCGTCCGAACGGTAAACCTATATAAATACTTGTTTTTCAATAAAAAAGAATATGTATTGTCAAAACAACTACTACGATCTGGAACAGCTATCGGTGCATTAGTTAGAGAAGCAGAACAAGCAGAAAGCAAAGCCGATTTTATTCATAAACTAGCGATAGCCCTCAAAGAAGCCCACGAAACTGAATACTGGATATTGCTACTTCGAGAAACCGATTATCTCACCCCAAAAGAAAGCGAATCAATCTTAAACGACCTAAAAGAACTCCTAAAACTACTAACCAGCATCATCAAAACAACCAAACAAAAACTCAATGACAGTTGACAGTGAGCAGAGGGACTGTTGACAGTGAACAGATGGACAGTGGATATTTACCGAACAATCTCCTGCCCTGTGAATTATCAATTATCAACTGTCAATTATCAACTGTCAATTATCAACTGTCACCACACCTCATGCAAAAATGCAATCGCCACCATACGACAATTGCATAAAAGTTAACTTTTTGTATCCATACATACAAAAGTTTACAAAAAATTCTTATATTAATAAAACCAACGACGGATAAACGAGATAAAAGAGATTCTAATGACAGCCAAAAAAAATCTGATTGTAATTGGCAATGGTATGGTAGGTCACAAGTTCCTAGAGTTAATGGTGAGCTCGGATGCTGCCAAAAACTGGAATTTAATTACTTTTTGTGAAGAGCAGCGCGTTGCTTACGATCGCGTAAACCTCAGCGGATTTTTCTCTGGGAAAACGGCGGGAGATTTATCTCTAGTTGCACCGGGATTTTATCAAGAAAATGGTATTCAAATTCACATCGGCGACAAAGCAGTCGCCATCAATCGCGAACAAAAAACTGTCTCTTCAGCCAACGGTTTAGAAGTTCCCTACGACAAAATTGTTCTCGCCACCGGTTCCTATCCATTTGTACCGCCTATCAAAGGCAAAGACGCGGCTGGTACTTTTGTTTACCGGACAATTGACGATTTGGAGGCGATGTCAGATTATGCTAAAAATTGCAAAATAGGTGTAGTAATTGGCGGCGGTTTGTTAGGCTTGGAGTGCGCTAATGCTCTCCAAAATATGGGTTTAAAAACTCATGTGGTTGAGTTTGCGTCGCGGCTGATGCCCGTGCAAGTTGATGAGGTTGGTGGTGCGATTCTCCGTAACAAAATTGAGGAGTTGGGGGTTTCGGTTCACACTAGCAAATCTACCACCGAAATTGTTAGCGAAGATGGCAAAGTTTCTAAGATGCTGTTTGCTGATGGTTCGGAATTGGCAACGGATATGATTGTGTTTTCTGCTGGCATTCGCCCCCGAGATGAAATCGCCCGAGATTGCGGGATTGCGGTGGGAGAGCGCGGCGGTATTACGATCAATGATAGCTGCCAAACTTCGGATTCTGATATTTATGCGATC
Source organism: Microcoleus sp. PH2017_05_CCC_O_A (assembly GCF_020738785.1). Classification (NCBI taxonomy): domain Bacteria; kingdom Bacillati; phylum Cyanobacteriota; class Cyanophyceae; order Oscillatoriales; family Microcoleaceae; genus Microcoleus; species Microcoleus sp. PH2017_05_CCC_O_A. The sequence continues at coordinate 50,829 of NZ_JAEQCB010000039.1, forward strand.
GGCGAATGTGCACTTTATCAAAATCGCATCTACGGTTTAGTTGCCCCTGGTTATACAATGGCTGGCGTAGCAGCAGATATTTTGAGCAGCGCTGCGGATGACGGGCAAGATGCCCGTCCCACTAGCACTTTCACTGGTGCGGATATGTCCACAAAACTGAAACTTTTGGGTGTGGATGTGGCGAGTTTTGGTGATGCTTTTGCGAATTCTGCCGGTGCTAAAGAGATTGTTGTTGCTGACAATTTCCAAGGCACTTACAAGAAATTAGTTTTAAATCAAGATGGTAGCCGAATTTTAGGCGGTATTCTCGTCGGAGATGCTTCTGCTTACGGCACTTTGCTGCAATTCATGCAAAATGATATTGCTTTGCCGCCACATCCAGAAGATTTGTTGATGCCACCGCGCGAAGGCGGAGCACCTGCTGGTTTTGGTGTGGAGAGTCTGCCGGATTCTGCTCAAATTTGTTCTTGCAATAATGTCAGCAAAGGGCAGATTTGTGAGGCGATTCGCGATCGCAATTTAACTGATGTCGGCAGTGTCAAGAAATGCACTCAAGCTGGTACGGGCTGCGGCGGTTGCGTGCCTTTGGTGACGGATATCTTTAAGTCGGAGATGAAGAAAGCCGGGTTTGCGGTCAAAAATAATCTCTGCGAACATTTTGAGTTTTCCCGTCAAGAATTGTACCATTTGGTGCGCTCTCAAGAGCTGAAAAGCTTTGATGAGACGATCGCCAAACACGGCAAAGGGCACGGCTGCGAAATTTGCAAGCCTGCTGTGGCTTCGATGCTGGCTTCTACTTGGAACGACCATATTCTAGAGAAGTCTCACGTTGGTTTGCAAGATACCAACGATTACTATTTGGCAAACATTCAGCGCGACGGTACTTATTCGGTGATACCGCGCATCCCGGGTGGAGAAATTACGCCGGAGAGGTTGATTGCTTTGGGAGAAGTTGCCAGGGATTTTGGGCTTTATACTAAGATTACTGGCGGACAGCGGATCGATTTGCTTGGTGCTCGGGTGGATCAGTTGCCGCATATTTGGCACCGCTTGATTGATGCGGGATTTGAGTCTGGACACGCTTACGGTAAGGCTTTGCGGACTGTCAAATCTTGTGTTGGTAGCACTTGGTGCCGCTTTGGGGTGCAGGATTCGACGAGTTTGGCGATCGAGGTTGAGTTGCGCTATCGCGGTTTGCGATCGCCCCACAAGCTCAAGTCTGCTGTCTCTGGCTGCACTCGCGAATGCGCGGAAGCTCAAAGCAAGGATTTTGGGATTATTGCTACTGAGAATGGTTGGAATTTGTACGTGTGCGGTAACGGCGGGATTAAGCCGCAGCACGCGGTTTTGCTGGCGGCGGATATCGATAAGGAAACTTTGATTAAGTATATCGATCGCTTTTTGGTCTTGTACATTCGCACGGCCGATCGCCTGGAACGTACCGCTACTTGGTTGAACAAGCTTGAGGGCGGTATTGAATACTTGAAGCAGGTGGTAATTGAGGATTCTCTGGGCATTTGTGCTGAGTTAGAGGCGCAGATGGAGCATTTGGTGAATACTTATCAATGCGAGTGGAAAACGACGATTGAAGACCCGCAAAAGGTGCAGCGATTCCAGCATTTTGTGAATTCCGATTTGCCAGATCCGAGTATTGTTCGTGTCGAGGAACGGGGACAAAATCGCCCTGCTTACGAGGATGAAAAGGCTCTAGCTGGAGTTTCGGAATAATTCCAAGCGTGTCAACTTGAACTTAAACCTATTGTCAGCTTGATTGTTTTAGGCAAAGCCCCGGATCCCCCCTAACCCCCCTTAAAAAGGGGGGGACAGGAGTATTATCAAAATTCTCCTAACCCCATTAAAAAAAGGGAGGAACAGGAGTATTATCAAAGTTTCCTAACCCATTAAAAAAAGGGAGGAACAGGAGTATTATCTTGCATATTCCTTTTTTAGAGGGATTTGGGGGGAGCGAGGCTCCCAGACAAACGAGAGCGCTCGTAGGTTTTAGCCAATTGTTGATACGATGAAAGCCGTAGACTGGGAATGAGATTAGTCGTATTAAATTAACAGGAAAAAAATGGTTCAATCATTACAGGTTTCCGATACAGTAACAACTTGGGTAGATGTGTGCTCCCTGGATGCGATCGCCCCAAATACAGGAGTTTGCGCTTTGGTGGCTGGGGAACAAGTGGCTGTTTTCCGAGTGGGAAACGGGGATGAACTGTATGCTTTGAGCAATTACGACCCGTTTAGCAAGGCTTTTGTGTTGTCCCGAGGACTTGTGGGCGATCGCAGCGGCACTCTAAAAGTTGCTTCTCCGATTTACAAGCAGAATTTTAGCTTGGCTACTGGCCAGTGTTTGGACGATGAAACGGTAACAATTCCGACTTTTCGGGTTCGGGTTGCAGGCGATCGCGTCCAAGTAGCAGCTAGCTAGATTCAACGCCCCAATTGTTCGAGATCCATCCGCCAACACCCAACATTCCGATTCGGTGGTGGCGGATTTTGCATTGGGGCGCGATCGAGCCAGTAGTTTTGATATAAAATAGAGTCGATCGGCTGCATACTACAATCTGGATCGGACAGCGGTAGAAATCGCATCTACAGTCAAACTTTCGTCCGCCTGCACGGTGTAAAGAAGATAGCGTAATTTCAACCACTCGGTTTTCAATCCGCTATACAAGCGGGTTTTGTATCTATAGAAGCCGTTTCAACCGCGAGCGTCTTATTTCAGATTTTCAATCCAAACAAACTTTAGGGGGTAGGATATCACTATGTTATTAAAAAAACTTGTTGTCGAAAATAATCCCCAGACAGTGGCAGAGTTAATCGACGCACAACTCAAAACAGGTCAACTGACTGGGGCCGAACTCCAAACACAAGTTTTCGGCCAGCACTGGCGAGATGAATCTTTGCACGAATTCCTCCGAGAAATTGCAGCCAAGCTCGACAAAGAAACAGCGAGCGAAGTTATAGAATATTTGATAACTCAAAATGGTCAACAAGAAAAATTTATTAATTTATTTTTAGCAGCAGAATGCCTATCAAGAGTTAAAAATGGCATCAATGAAACAACAGAAAAAAAACTGTTAAACGCTTTAAAAAAGTTATCGCAATACGGTACGGTTTTTCTGATTCTTTATCAAAGCGCTGAAGAATTGCAGGAAACTTATCAAATTCGCTATCGATCGATCGCCGCGATCGCCCAAACTTGGAAAAACGACCCGCAAACCCTGCCTTGGCTCAAAATACTAGCACACTCCAGCGACAGCGGCGAAGTCCGCGCCACAGCAGTCAAAGCCATAGCCTGCGGTTGGCCTGACGAACCAGAAATTTACCTGATGCTCAAAAACCTCGCTAAATCCGATCGAAGCTGGGCAGTGCGATCGGCTGCAATCGAAGAAATGGCTTCTGGTTGGCCCTCTAACAGCGATACCTTGCCGCTGCTGGCGGTTCTGGCTCAGTCCGATCGCAGTCCCGCAGTCCGCACCTGCGCCCTGGAACAGTTGGCCTCTCGTTGGCCCGATCGCACAGATACCTTGCTGCTGCTGAGAACGGCCGCCGAATCCGACGAAAATTTGGGAGTGCGAGTCGTAGCGTGGCAAGAAATAGCCAGAGGTTGGCACAGCGTTTTAGGCACGGTGTCCCAGCTTCAAAACCTTGCCCAGACAGGAAGTTCTACCCTGCGAACAGTAGCGGTGCGGGAATTGGCAGCGGGTTGGCCCGCCGATGACGAGGTTTGCTTGCTGCTGAAAACCCTAGCCACCTCCGACAGCAACGAAGAAGTGCGAACAGCGGCGATCGAAGAATTGGCCTCGCGCTGGCCGGGCGAACCAGATATTTACCCGCTGCTGAAAAGTCTCGCCCAGTCCGACGCGAGTTCCACCGTCCGGCAGGCGGCAGTCCAAGGAATTGCCTCTGGCTGGCCATCTAAGCCCGAAACTCTGGCTTTTTTGCAAAATATAGCTACGAGCGATCTCGACGCCGAACTGCGCGAAATAGCCTTGCAACAAATTGCCTCCTGTTGGCCCGACAGCCCAGAGACACTGCCCCTGCTGCAAAAAATTGCGAACTCAGATGATTATTGGACTGTGCGGCAAGTGGTAGTAGTAGCCGCAGCCACCTTACCGTCAGCCAGTCTCGAAGTCTTTGAATGGTTGAAAATTCTGGCTGAATCAGACAGACACATCAACGTCCGAGAAACTGCGGTGGAACAGATAGCAAGAGGCTGGGGACACCGGGGCGAGACGCTGCCTTTTCTCAAACAACTGGCGGAGTCGGAGCCCAATTCTCACTTGCTGAGCGTGCTGGTGCGAGAAATAGCGCGGGGATGGCCGCAAGAGCCGGAAACCTTGTCTTGGTTGAAAATTCAGCTTGAGGCTGGGGATGAGGAGGTGCGTGAGGTGGCGGTGCAGGAACTCGCTCGCAATTGGCCCGATGGTGCTGAAACTTTGCGGATGTTGGAGGCTAAAGCAGAGGGCGATGAGAGTTCGGCTGTTAGGAAAATTGCTTTGCAAAAGTTAGCCCGGGGGCGGACAAATGAGTCTCAAACTTTTGAGTGGCTGAAAATTAGGGCCGAGCAGGATGATGATTCGCAGGTGCGGGCGATCGCTCTGGTAGAGTTAATTCGGGGATGGAAGGACGAACCGGGAATGTTTGAGTTTTTGCGCCACAGAGCTCTTACCGATGCCTACGATAGAACAGGTTCTTTTGCTTACAATCCCCGGTTTACAGCACTCGAAGCAATTATCGAACATTATCCCGAAAATGAGGAAACTTTGCGATTGGTGCGATCGCTCGCAGTTTCCGACGTAGACGAGCAAGTGCGGGCTTTAGCGGGCCGCCAACTGGCGAGTCAAGATTGGTAATTGGTTGGCTGGTGGAGGAATAGTGCGATCGGGCTATTTATAACGGTGCTCAGAAAGATGAGGTATGTTGTTGGGCTTGGGCCCTTCTTAGTTTAGTGGTTATATGAGCTGTCAGTTATACCTCATCTTTTTGAGAAAGGCTATATATTGATTTTGCCGCACGATTGATGTTGATTCTTGTACCGAATTGATGTTGATTTTTCCACGCGAGCGATGGGTATTTTTCCACGCGAGCGATGGGTATTTTTCCACGCGAGCGATGGGTATTTTTCCACGCGAGCGATGGGTATTTTTCGCGAGCGATGGGTATTTTTCCACGCGAGCGGGGACGCTCGCACTGTGGGATTTCCGACAATTTTTGTTGATTTTTGCTCGGGATTGGGCTATTCTTTCCCGCGAGCGGGGACGCTCGCACTGTGCAATTTCCGGCGATTTTTGCCAATTTTGATCCGCGAGCGATGGGTATTTTTTCACGCGAGCGGGGACGCTCGCACTGTAGGATTTCCGGCGATTTTTGCCAATTTTGATCCGCGAGCGATGGGTATTTTTCCACGCGAGCGGGGACGCTCGCACTGTAGGATTTCCAGCGATTTTTGCCAATTTTGATCCGCGAGCGATGGGTATTTTTCCACGCGAGCGGGGACGCTCGCACTGTAGGATTTCCGGCGATTTTTGCCAATTTTTCCACGCCGTCCCTGGCACTCAATCCAATTTGCAATTAAATGAGGTAAATCAATGTCATTGAAACAAGATTTTATTCAATTACCACTCCCCAAGAATATCCATTTTATAACATTCGTTACCTGGGAAAGACTAGAACTAACTCCACCGGCTCGACAAGTTGTTCTAGATTCTACCTTGCACTTTCACAACCAAAGATATCAACTATTCGCTGCCGTTATTATGCCAGATCACGTACATCTTTTGCTTCAGCCTTTTCCGAAGTCTGATTCTCAAGACTGGTCAATTGGAAGCTTGCTTCATAGTCTTAAAGGTTTCAGTTCAACCGAGATTCCTAAAGTAATGAAGCATATCGGTAAAGTTTGGCAAGATGGGCGACACGCGGAAATTATTAACAGCCACCAACATTTTATCAATACCTGGGAATATATTAAACAAAATCCTGTCAAAGCTAACTTATCAGATACACCTGAAAAATATCCTTTTTTCTGGGAAAACAGCTAATCTGACGACAAAAAGTGCTGTCCCCGCTCGCGGCCCGGGGTGAAACACGCGATCGCAAAAAAACAGTGCGAGCGTCCCCGCTCGCGGGCTTTCGAGAAACTCGCGGGCTTTTGTGTACGCAGAAACAGTGCGAGCGTCCCCGCTCGCGTGTACAATACGCGAGCTCCGGAAAGCACTCTAAATGCAAAACTGAGATGCTCCCTATTCATTCCCACAAAAGGGCGATCGCAAATCGCACCGCTTCCCCCATCATCGAACAGCGAATACTCGCCGACGCCGTTTTCTCCCACCTCAACAACTGTTCCCGAAAACCCGCGTCTTGCTTGGCCCGCTCCACGATCGCCTGACTGATTACTTTCTTCTGAATCTGCTCTGTCGGAACACCTTCCTGCTTCAAATAATCCAACAACCGCTGTACGCTTTCAGAGAATTTATCCGGCGTCTGAGACATCAAAATAAACGAAATTTGGCGCACCATTCGCTCGTAGATTTCCTGTCTTCTGAGCAACACCTCTTTTGGGAGCGGCCTTGGTGGCTGCGGTGTTGCTGACTCCTCCTGCGAACCGTTATCCGCAACAGCCAATCCCAGCAAAATCAAAATTTCAGCGCCCTTAGCTAAAACCTTTTCCAACATATCTGGATAAAGCGCCAATATGCGATCGCCCAAAATCTTACCATTCACCAAACGGTTCGCGCTCAGCCGCAGTAAATTTTGCTCTCGGGCAGACTCAAAAAATTGAATGTTCAACTGAAGTTCGCAACTCTCTAACTCCACCCGACGCACCGTAAACACCAAAGCCTCCCAATTAGGAAACTCACCAAAACACACCTCCACAATCGAACTTTCCTCGTGATACTGCTGTCCCAATTCCCCAGACTCAAAATCGCGATCGACCGGAAAGCGATTTGCCACAACTTTCGCAGTATAATCAAAGTCAGTAAAAACATAACGACAGTTAACTTTAGACAGCTCGACATCTTGAACCTGCCAATTTTGAATGCAGCACCCCGTAAGCTGCGCCCCCTCCAAATCCGTCCGAATTAAATGGCACTCAATCAAACAAGCTTCTCTTAAATCCGCTTCAGCCAACATCGAATCCACCAAATAAGCGCCGCTTAAATCAGCTTTCCGCAAATCAGCACTGCGTAAATTAGCCTCGCTCAAATCCGCCCGCAGCAAATACACTTCTTGCAAGTTAGCTCGCAGCAAAAGCGCCTGCTTAAAACTCGCTTTCAATAAATAAGCACCCGCCAGATTCGCTCGACTCAAATCAGCCCGATCCAGCACCGCCTCAGTCAAATCCGCCCCCGCCAGCACAGCTCGGTGCAAGTCAGCGCCCGTCAGATTTGCCGATCGCAAAATCGCACCATTCAAGTCAGCTTCAATCAAATTTGCACCGCTCAAAATTGCCGATCGCAAATTCGCTTCCACCAAATGCGCTTCCCGCAAATTAGCACCCGTCAAATTCGCACCAACAAGACTCGCGCGGTTGAGATTCGCCTCCATCAATTCCGCCCCCATCAACTGCGCGCCGTCGAGTTTAGCTTTTTCTAAATTAATTTGGTCAGATTTAACTCCTTGAAGATTAGCACCGCCCAAATCCGCCTCGCACAGCGCCGCCCAATTAAGATCTGCTGCTTCCAAACAACCAAGACGCAAATCTGCTTTCGCAAGATTTGCTCCGCTCAAATTTGCCCCAGTCAGATTCGCCCCAGCCATCCCCGCACTGCGGAGATCCGCGCGGCGCAAACAAGCCCCAATTAACTTAGCATTGCTCAAAAAACACCAGCTCAAATTAGCACCCGTCAAGTTAGCACCAGTTAAGTCTATTTCTCGAAGGTTGACACCGCTTAAACTAGCACCGCTGAGGTCAATATGAGCAAAGTTACGCTCTCCCTCTTGGTAGCGCTGTAAAAATTCCTGTATTTGCATTCGCAGGGGAAGGGGAAGGTAAAAAACAATTTATAGTCGGGTAAAATAACAGTTATCTCGTTTGTAGTGAGGACTTCAGTCCTCGGATTTTATGCGGACTGAAGTCCTCACTACAGGGAGCCTCTGAGTTTTGCATTTGTAGTGCGAGCGTCCCCGCTCGCGTGCTTTATAAAGCACGCGAGCGGGGACAGCACTGAAAGAAAAAATGCTTTTTGCAAAAATGAGATGCTCCCTCACTACAAACCTATTTGATTGCGAGCTATCTACCGGACATCAGAGGATTCAGAAATGGCATTGACTCTATAATCTTAGAGAAATCTCTGCAATTCCTGTTGCAAATACTTTGCCCATTTAGTTGCTAGAGGAACTTCTGTAAAAGGAACCTGCACCGCCGCAGTATCTTTTAACAGAAATTCTATGGCGATCGCTTTTCCAGAATTCGGCGGCGATTCTAAATCTACCACAGCACCGTTAACTAACAACCGCAGCGACTGCACATTTTTCAACGAAAAACTTTGCAAATTCACAGGGCCGCTGCGAGTAGGTTTCCCCCAAGTCAAACAGTCTTCTTGCTGACCGAGTACAGCATAAATATCGTATTTTGCCTTAGCGAATTGTTCCGCCCAGACGCGATACGCTTCTAGCTTTTGATACTCGTTCCATCCAGCCCAAGCCAGAGCAATAAAAAGTGCCAGCAGCGGCAGCCACATTAAACCTCTTTCCATGCAATATCCTTTTCATTCAGTTGACAGTTGACAGTTGACAGTTGACAGATGAGGGCGACCTCTACCTAAAAGGAAGAGGATTGGAGTAATGAATAGTTTTCTTTTAATTTATCCGGATCGGGGAGAGGCTTTAAACCAATTATTTCTGGTAAAAAATACTCCCGGTTTTGTTTGCCATCTCCTCTCATGATACAATTGATTGAACTCCTCAAACTTGCTCGGCAATTTAAACTAGAAATTATACCAATTTGCGATCGCACGGGCAGCCCCCACCACCACATACCAAAGGCCCGCCCGCGAGTTATCCAGCAGCCGCCACCCGTAAAACTGGCGATCGCACTGAAAATTGGGTTATTGTGGTGAACAAGCCTTCCCTAAACGGACGATCGGCCATGAAAAAGTTTTTCCTTTTGTGCTTATTTTTAATCGGGCTCGGCTGGGCGATTTCAAATTTCCCAGGACTGGCTACTCAAGGCACTTACGACTCGATTGTGCTGGATTTCCGCGAAGATATCGGTGCTGCCCAGATTGCCAAAGAAGTAAATGCGATCGCCCAACAGTACCAAATATCACCCCAACTCAACAGCGAATTCTCAACATCAGATAATGTGTATGTTGTCAAGGGCGATCGCACTTTGCTAAACGCCCTGAGAAAATCAAATTTGGCTAAAGATACCGAATACATTGAACCGAACTACGTATACAGCGCTTTCGAGATTCCCAACGACCCCATGTATACCAAGCAGTGGAATCTTCGCAGCATCAACGTAGAATCTGCCTGGAACGAAACCAAAGGCAGCGGTACAACAGTAGCGATAATTGACACCGGCATTACCCCCGTTGCCGACTTAAAAGAAACCAAATTTGTACCGGGCTACGACTTTGTAAACGATCGCGCCGAAGCCTACGATGACCACGGCCACGGTACTCACGTCGCAGGTACTGTCGCCCAATCAACTAACAACAACTACGGCGTCGCAGGCATCGCCTACGAAGCAGCTTTAATGCCGCTCAAAGTATTAGGCGGCAGCGGTGGCGGTACAGTTTCCGACATTGCCGAAGCAATTAAATTTGCAGCAGACAATGGCGCAGATGTCATCAACATGAGTTTAGGTGGCGGTGGCGAAAGTCAGTTAATGGAAGAGGCGATCGACTACGCCCACTCTAAAGGCGTTGTCATCATCGCAGCCGCAGGCAACTCCGGCGAAAGTTCCGCTTCCTATCCCGCCCGCTATCCCCACGTCATCGGCGTTTCTGCCCTCGGCCCCAACGAAGAAAAAGCCGATTATTCCAATTTCGGCGCCGGGGTTGACATTTCTGCCCCCGGTGGTTCTGAACTGGGCAAAATTCTCCAAAGTACGATCGACCCAGAAACAGGAAACGAAGTCTTTGAAGCCTACCAAGGCACCAGCATGGCTTCTCCCCACGTCGCCGGCGTAGCAGCCCTAATCAAAGCCTCCGGCATCACAGAACCAGACCAAATTCGCAGCATACTCTTGCAATCCTCGCGAAATGTCACAGAAGACCCCTTAAACCATTTTGGTTCGGGACATCTAGACGCAGGCGCAGCAGTTCAGCTAGCCCAGCGCGGACAAATCAACTTCCGCGACTTCTTCCGCTGGCTGCGCGACAACGGCTATCTCAGCCCCCGCTTCTGGATTGACGGCGGTGCAGTCGCCCTGTTGCCGAAAATTGCCATGGTGCTCGGTTCTTACCTGCTGGCTTTCATTTTGCGGAATTATTTCCCGTTCCAGTGGACTTGGGGCTTTTCCGGCGGCTTGATTGCTGGAAGTTCTGGCTTCTGTTTCCTCCGCAACTTGTTCGTATTTGACTTGCCGCAGTGGCCGATGAGAATCATGGGTAGTTCTATCCCCGAACTCGGCGGTGCAATTAACGGCAGCAGTATGCTGAATCCCTTATTTGCTAGCGTTTTAATTCCCGGGATTTTGATTGTTTTGCTGTTGGGACACAGAGAGTGGAAGTGGATCGCGATCGCAACTTCGATCGGCTTTGCTAGCTGTTTAGCAGTGAATGCTGTTCTCTCTCCCGCAGTTTGGGGATTGGGAACTGGTTTAGTAGCACAAACATTCTTGATTGTCAATGCTTTGTTGTGTTTTGGATTGGCACGTTTGGCTATTAAAACAGAGGCGCAGTCAGCATGAGTATTACAGTCAAAGGCGAAATTGAACGCAAAGGATTAGGCCCGGGCACTTGGGCTTTAATCGGCGAAGATGGGGAAACTTACGAACTTAAGGATGCTCCTTCTGAGTTGAAAAAAGCTGGTCTTAAAGTCAGCGTCAAAGGTGAAATCCGCAAGGATGTAATGACTTTTGCGATGATCGGCCCGGTGCTTGAGGTGCAGTCTTTCGATCTGTTGTAGGTCGATCGACTCGATCCAGCTTTCGATCAAAAAAAACCCCGGCCAAAATTGGCTGGGGTTTATTAATCAGGGTGCATCTACATAATTTAATCTCCGCTCCGACAGCACCACATTCAGGAAAATTTAGAAAATTTATTTCAGCAACTCGGTTTCTTCTCACATCTTGCACCATTCTCAAGAACGGGCAAGATGCCCGTTCCACAAAAGATGAATTTTCTTGTGGAACAGGCATCTTGCCTGTTCATAAAAAGGTAATTGAGAATGGTGCAAGATCTCAGTTTCTTTCAACATTTGTCGTAACCCAAGAGCAAAACTCCTAGAAACCGGGTTTCTGAGCTTATACTTCAGCCCTCAAACAGTCGCTACCTCTGGTTATATCTAATTTTTGCCAAAAAAAACCCGGCCAAAATTGGTCGGGAGTTAATTAATCAGGGTGCATCTACCAATTAAGCTTCCTCAGAATTCCAGCGCAATCCGGAAACTTACCTCAAATTTTTTCAGCATCAGCCTTAACACAAAAAAAACCCGGCCAAAATTGGTCGGGAGTTAATTAATCAGGGTGCATCTACTAATTTAGTCTCCGGCGCGACAGTACCTCGTTCCGGACAGTTTGGGAAATTAGTCAGAGTTGATGGCTTGATATCGTTTCCGGTTGTATCGGAATTATTTAACCGCAGAGAGCGCAGAGGACACAGAGAGAGAAGATGGAGATGAATACAGGGCTATGCAATCGGATTTGATCTGAGGTGCGATCGACAAAAAAAACTCCCGGGCCAAAATTGGTTGGGAGTTAATTAATCAGGGTGCATCTACTAATTTAGTCTCCGGTAGCACCGTACCTCTTTCGGGATAGTTTCGGAAATTTGCCAGAATTTGCTCATAA
>NZ_JAEQCB010000304.1:0-1755 GCF_020738785.1 Microcoleus sp. PH2017_05_CCC_O_A
CCTGCGCGGACTAAGAAATAATATCAATTCCGGTTGCACCGGAATGACAAGCGAGGAGACTCAAGATGCCGTTTCCCTACCCCAGATTCATTGTAGGGAAACGGCATCTTGAGTCTCCTTATTTCGGTAATATTAATAATTCCGATGCTACCGGATTTGATATAAGGGGGATTTAAGCAGGATTTGATATTAGATCGAAAAAAAACCGCCGCCTGTGATTCAGGCAACGGTTTTTTTAAGCAACTAATTACCAGCTAAAATTAGTGAGCAGAACCGTTACCGTGATACTTGTCACTATCGTAGAAGCCGTTTTTTGTGCCGAAGAACAAACAGCACACGGTGAAAACTGCTGTCAAGACTGCTAAAACTAACTTAACGTCCATAATTTACTGTCTCCTGTTGAATGAGTGCAAATACTCAGATTGTAGAATCTTTTTGGCTGGCGCGGACATCTACCAGCGTAGCGCCTGATTTACTGGGCTGTACTCTGGTGCGACAGTTTCCTGATGGCGAGATTATTCGGGGAATGATTGTGGAAACAGAAGCTTACGCCCCGGGAGATCCTGCTTGTCACGCTTACCGACAGCAGACTCCTCGCAATCAGGCGATGTTCGGGCGTGCGGGTATCGGCTACGTTTACTTAATTTACGGGATGTATCACTGTTTTAACGTGGTGACGGATGCGGAGGGGGTTGGTAGCGCTGTACTGGTGCGAGCTTTGCAGCTAGATGCGCCTTCTGTCAAGTTCGCTGCAATTCCCGAAAAAAAGCTGTTGCGCCTCGCCGCCGGGCCTGGGAAGCTGTTTGACACTCCCCTGCCTAAAGGCGAGGGGATTCTTTGTTCATAGACTCAACTTGCTCAGACAGGATTTCTCCAGCCAAAGTAGAGGTCAAATCTCCCAAAGCGTTCGGGTTTAAAACCCAAGTTCCGGTATGCCCTACCGTACTCAAGGCTAATTTCAGAATATTAATCGCTGCGTTCCAATCCCTATCCATAACAAATCCACATTCACAAACGTGGGTTCTTACGGATAGGGATTTTTTTACGATTGCACCGCAATTTGAACATTTTTGTGAAGTATAAGCAGGATTAACGGCAACCGTTACCCGACCAAATTTCACACCAAAATACTCCAACCACTTTCTGAATTGATACCAACCTGCGTCATTAATCGATTTAGCGAGACAGTGATTCTTTACTAGATTCTTTATTCTCAAATCTTCGTAAGCGACCAAATCGTTAGATTGGATTACGCAACGCGCCAGTTTCTTAGCGTGTTCTTCACGTTGCCGACTTATTTTGAGGTGTACTCGTCCTAATCGATTAATTGCTTTCTTGCGGTTGGCAGAGCCTTTCTTTTTGCGAGAAACACGGCGTTGCCGAAACTTCAGCCGTTTCTCGCTTGTTCGATAAAACTTGGGATTCGGTTCAACATGACCATCGGAGTCTGTATAAAACTCTTTCAGTCCCACGTCTAGTCCAACTGTTTTACCTGCTGGTGCTGCATCTACTTTGTTGTCGGCGCTGATTGCAAATTGAACGTAGTAACCATCAGCGCGATGTATCAAACGAACTCGTTTAATCTGATCGATTTGGTAGAAATTGAGATCCCACGTTCCTTTTAGTTTGAGCTTGCCAATTCCCTTTTTATCAGTGAATGTGATTTGCTTCCGAGTTTCTGAGAGTTTCCAGCCGCTGACTTTATACTCAACTGAGCGACTGTTTTTCTTGAAAGTCGGATAACCTTTCTTTCCG
>NZ_JAEQCB010000305.1:0-1744 GCF_020738785.1 Microcoleus sp. PH2017_05_CCC_O_A
CTCCGGAAAGGTACGTAGTTGCGCTTCAGCGCTCCGGAAAGGTACGTAGTTGCGCTTCAGCGCTCCGGAAAGGTACGTAGTTGCGCTTCAGCGCTCTGGGAGCATCACATTTTTGCAAAAACCATCTTGCTTGCAGTGCTGTCCACCAAGAGCGAGCTGTATAATACTCGCTCGGAGTGGACAGCACTATAACAACAAAACTGAGATGCTCCCGAAGTAATTGCGCCGCGAATTTCTGTGGCTTCATCCAGATTTTGTCGATGAGTATTAATTGGGGAATCCGCGACTGAAATCGCTAGTATACTGTATGAAATGGTGTTAGCAATCCAATGCTAGAAAAGGTAAAACTTCATAACTTCAAAAGTCATCAAGATACAGAAATTAATTTTGACAATTCAGGCTTACACGCCCTCGTAGGACAAAACAGTTCTGGTAAAACATCCGTTTTGCAAGCATTGCATTATCTCAGTCAGCTTACTAATTCATCATTTGAAGATATTTTTAAGGATGAAAGAGCGCCTCAATTTATTACAACTATTGGGCAAAATAATATGTCTGTTACTGCAAATGGTTTTTGGGGAGACCAAGAGCGTAATGATTGGGAAGCTTCTTATGACTGGAGACAAAGAGTTAATCATTCTTGGTTTCCGACAGCATCATGGAAGGCCGATAAAAACCAGGAATATAGGAAAGTAATGTCTAAAACTTCCTTAATCACTACGAAAGAGCCAATTCCTGAATCTTTGAGATACTCAGTTCATCTTAAGCTAGTAGCTACTAATCTTGCTAAAGCAGCTTACAGCGATGCAATCATTCCGCGAGTTGAGTTCGATGGTTCAGGCTTAGCACCTACCTTAGACTATCTTCGTGACGAAGCTCCAGATAAGTTTCAATCTTTACAAGAAATGTTGAAACGGATTGTACCAGGTGTACGCGAAGTAGGCGTAAAACGAGCCAAGGTTATGGTAAATCGCCAACGCTTAATCGAAGTCGATGGCAAATCTATCTCCTACGAAGAAAGTCAGGAAATGACAGGGCAAGAAGTTGTCCTAGACATGAATACTGGTAAACGCATTCCAGCCCATGCGATTAGCGAAGGAACAATGCTCGCCCTCGGATTACTGACTGTTTTGATAAATCCAACTCAACCTAATTTAGTGTTACTAGATGATGTCGAACAGGGACTCCACCCAAAAGCACAACGAGAATTAATCGCTGTTTTTAAAGAAATTATTCAACAAAACAACAACCTGCAAATTATTTTTTCCACCCATTCTCCCTACATTGTGGATGAACTTACTCCGTCTCAAGTTCATGTATTAAGTAACAATAACTCCGGTGTGACTCGTTGCAAAAGATTAGATGAACATCCTGATGTAGAATGGGCAAAACAAACTTTAACCACCGGAGAATTCTGGGATGCGGAGGGAGAAGATTGGGTGGTTGCAGGAGAAATTAATGATTGAGTTTGTAGTGATTGTCGAAAGTAGTGCAGACGCACGAACCGCTACTAAATTAGCCGATCGCACTTTAGTGCAAAAAATTGACTGGTTAGACCCTGAGATGCTGCAACATCTATATCAATGGAGTGGTTTAGAAGCTGGCACAGAGAATTCTTGCTGGAAAAATATTAATCAAATTATAGCCCACATTCCGCAGATATTCGATCGGATTTAATTTCAAAAGAATTCAGAATTCTCAAAACCTCAAATAATTGCTCTGCAATCATTTGAGGCTTTTTTCA
>NZ_JAEQCB010000306.1:0-1684 GCF_020738785.1 Microcoleus sp. PH2017_05_CCC_O_A
GAGATTCGAGTAGATAATTTAGCTAAAGCCTTACCTGTAGAGGCTTTCACAAAAATTCAACTTTCTTTAGAACGACCTAGAACAGTATGGGTAGCAATTAAAGAAGTCGAATTATCAAAATGCACGGGTAAGAAAGTAATAGCTATCGTCATGAATGCAGAAACTTTCGATACCGCCACTGAAATAGATTATTTGATCGGTAATGTTGACGTATCAACAGCGACAAAGGAGTGGATAGTAAAAACTTATTCACTCATAAATTGGGTTGAAGTTTTCTATCGGGAAGCCAAGGGCTGGTTGGGCTTAAATGAATATCAAGTCAGAGATGAAATCAGCCTAAAAAGACATTTCATTATGGTGTTTTGTGCTTACACTTTCATTCTCTGGCATACCTTAACAGGAGGATTAAGGCGCCAATGGGCAAACAAACCTTTAAACACTTTTAATGATGCACTCGAAGCATTTCGGACAGCCATATCTTTTAGATTTGTGAAATGGTTGAACCAAAATTGGGACGTATTCTCCGCTTATAAAGCCAGTTTAGGCCTTGTTTGGGCTTAAAATTTGTTTAAGTCCCGCTAAGGGAACCGCACTCCTGTGTGGTCAGTTCAACAGCGGGCGCAAATCCTTGAGACATAACGGGAACCAAGAGGTGGGAACACCCAGAGAGTGTCACCTTGTGTCAGCCTCGAAGCGGGGAAATCTCACAAACCTTTAGCATTGCACCTTTAATTTCAGTATCTGGCTTATTAATCTGTATCCTGAGCTACTATTTAACGTGCGCTTACCCTGGATACTAGGTCGATCGCCATCCCACGCTCTACTCTAGATCAAAATCTTTTCGCCACTTTGAGAGATACATCAAAATGAACAACAACGGACTGCCACAAAAACAAGGGCTGTACGATCCGCAGTTCGAGCACGATGCTTGCGGAGTCGGATTTATTGTACACGTCAAGGGTAACAAATCCCACGAAATAGTCGAACAGGCATTGACAATCCTGTTAAATCTCGACCATCGGGGGGCTTGTGGCTGCGAAGCCAACACCGGAGACGGCGCGGGCATTTTGATGCAAGTACCCCACAAGTTTCTGAAGAAAGCAGCCGCAGCCGAAAATATCGAACTTCCAGCCGCCGGTGAGTACGGGGTTGGTGCAATTTACTCATCGCGCGATCGAACTCAACGGGAAAACGGCAAACGCATCTTTGCAGAAATCGCCGCCGAAGAAGGATGTCCCGTGCTCGGTTGGCGCGATGTCCCCACAGATAACTCGTCTCTGGGCGACACCGCCAAAGCTAGCGAACCATTTATGCAGCAAGTGTTTGTCAGCCGCACCCCAGGTATGGACGAGGCGGCTTTTGAGCGCAAACTATACGTGATCCGCAAACGCGCCCACAATGCGATCCGCCGGACAGACAAAGACCCATACTGGTATAATTCCACACTGTCATGCCGGACGATCGTCTACAAGGGAATGCTGATGCCCGTGCAAGTCGGAGATTACTATCCCGAACTGCACGACCCCGACATGGAAAGCGCTCTAGCCCTGGTTCACTCGCGCTTCAGCACCAATACTTTCCCAAGTTGGGAACGATCGCACCCTTACCGCTACATCGCCCACAACGGCGAAATTAACACCATGCGCGGCAACATCAATTGGATGAACGCGCGGCAATCGATGTT
>NZ_JAEQCB010000040.1:0-35966 GCF_020738785.1 Microcoleus sp. PH2017_05_CCC_O_A
AATGGGGAATGGGGAATGGGGAATGGGGAATGGGGAATGGGGAATGGGGAATGGGGAATGGGGAATGGGGAATGGGGAATGGGGAATGGGGAATGGGGAGATTTTTTATTGGCGATCTATCTCAATTTTTTCATCACTTATTCGATCTTTTTTACCACCAATTGAGTTTAGATAAGCATTGAGTTTTGGTGGCAATTCATCGATTATTGGTTGAATTTTTATGACTTGTTCATCTGCTAACAACTTTCGGGCATATGCCAATCTCAACCAACTGATTGTTTCATACAAAGAGCCTCTGGCAATTTTAACAAAACGCCGATTGTCTTGATGATTGTACCTGCCGCGTCCTTCTGCGATATTAGCACAAACACTATCGGCGGCTCGTACAATTTGGTTGCCCATAGTATCTTTCGTGAAATAATCCCATTGTTTGACAATAAACCAAACCTCATTTGCTAGCTTTTCAGCCAATTTGTAAACATCCAAATCCTCAAAATCAGGTCTTGCCATATCTACACCCCTCTATTACCAATCCCCAATTCCCAATCCCCCATTCCCTATTCCCTAGAGTATTTTTTCCAATCCGTAAACGAGCGATCGCAATTCCAGCACTTTTCGCACCGATAACAAAACTCCCGGCATATAACAAGCCCGATCGCTCGTATCGTGTCGTAAAGTATAAACTTGGCCTGCACCGCCAAAAATTACCTCTTGATGAGCAATTAAACCGGGCAAACGGATGCTGTGAATCCGAATCCCTTCATCGGCCACCGAACCACGAGCTCCGGCTATTTTTTCAGTTTCCTCAACTTCGGGCACATTGAAAGTTTTTCCCAATTCTGCTAGCATTTGAGCAGTTTGAATCGCCGTGCCACTGGGAGCGTCGGCTTTTTGATTGTGGTGCAGCTCGATAATTTCTACGTGTTCAAAATACTGAGATGCGGTGACGGCTGCTTGTTGTAGCAAAACCATGCCGATCGAGAAATTGGGTATAATCAAACAGCCGATGCTGGCTTTGTCAGCGAATTCACCTAAGTTATCAATTTGCTTGCTGCTCAATCCTGTAGTCCCAACTACCGGGCGTATACCATAAGCTATAGCCGATCGCACATTTTCATAAACAGACGAAGGGTGCGTAAAATCTACCATCACGCCTAATTGCTTTTCCTGAGATGCTAATACCAGCATTCCTTGCAAGTCGTCTGTTACCGGAACTTCTAACGGGCCGCATCCGGCTAATTCCCCCGCATCGGCGTTGAGGCACTCAGGAGAGCGGTCTACAGCCCCAAATAAAGTCATGTCATCAGCATTTGCGATCGCCTTAATTACTTCGCGGCCCATCTTGCCACCAGCACCGTTAACAATCACCGGAATCGGAAGTTGATTCGCCATAATCTCAAAAATATCCTGAAACTTCGATCGACTAAATTTTAACGCTTGTGGGAATTTAGGGAAACAGGGGAATAAAAAACAGGACTTGTCGGCAAATCTTCAACAACCCGGTTTCCCCTCCCGAAATACTTGGCAAAATCGAGTAATTAACTTAAATAAACTCGGTTTCGGCACAATTTCTGAAAAAATTACACTCAATCTCATAATAAGCTCAATTCTGTGGAACAGACTTGTGCGAAGCGAATTTGCACCCATATATTTTTTCTGTGACTCCCAAATTCTCTCGAAATCTTCGTTCTGTACTGTCTGTCGCCACTGGCCTCGATCTGAGTTCTCCAGGCCGCCGGGTCAGAATTTTGCCTGCAATGCTGGCGGGTGCTACTGTAACGCTGCTGAATCTGGGAGTTCAACGGTTGGGATGGCTGCAAAGCTGGGAATTGGGCAGTTTTGACTCGTTAGTACGCTTGCAGCCCGATGCGGGCAGGGATCCGAGGCTGCTGATCGTGGGAATTTCCGAGGCAGATATTCAAGCTTTGGGGAGATTTCCGGTTTCCGACGGTGCGATCGCCCAAACCTTGACAAAATTGCAAAAGTACCAGCCAAAAGTCATCGGTTTGGACTTGTACCGAGATTTGCCGCAACCACCGGGACACGAAGAATTGCTGGTCAAGCTGAAAGCACCGAATGTAGTGGCGATCGCCAAAATGAGCGATGCAGAAAGTCCGGGAGTCCCGGCGCCCCAAGGAATACCGCGCGATCGAATCGGTTTTAACGACTTCGTGCTCGACGCTGACGGCGTGGTGCGCCGCCATTTACTCTCAGTCTCGCAAGCAAACAAGACTACTGTTTCGTCGTTTTCTCTGCAACTGGCTTTGCTGTATCTCAAAAACAGCGTGCAGCCCACAGATAGCCCTGTCCATCCCCACCAAATCAACTGGGGCAAAGCAGAATTTGTGCCTTTAAAATCTGACAGCGGCGGCTATGCAAATCTTGATGCCAGAGGCTACCAAATTCTGCTCAAATACCGTTCTGCCAATAATGTAGCGCGACAAGTCAGTATGTCGCAGGTATTGAAGGGGGAAATTGACCCAACCTGGATAAAGGACAAAATTGTGCTGATCGGAACGACAGCACCTAGTACCAGAGACGTGTTTCTGACGCCCTACAGTCCGGTTCAAAAACAAACTCCGAAAATGCCGGGGGTGATCCTGCACGCCCAAATGCTCAGCCAAATATTGAGTGCCGTTTTGGAGGGGCGATCGCTGTTTTGGATCTGGCCGCAATGGGCGGAAATTTTGTGGAACGCTTCTTGGGCTGTGCTTGGCGGGGTTGTGGCTTGGCGGATTGTGCACCCGGCGAGGGCAGCATTGGTTGGGGGTGCGCTGTTGATGGGGCTGTTGGGAATTAGTTTTGCGATTTTTATTGAGGGTGGGTGGGTGCCGCTGGTGTCGCCGGCTTTGGGTTTGGTGGTGACTGGTGTGGGCGTCAGCGCTTACAGGAAGCTTTACGATGCTTTTCACGACTGTCTGACGGGTTTGCCGAACCGGGATTTGTTTGTGGAATGTTTGGGGCGGGCGATCGCCCACAATAAAGGCCACCACAGCTATCTGTTTGCAGTGCTGTTTATTGATTTAGACCGATTTAAGGTAATTAATGATTCTCTAGGTCATTTGGTAGGGGACGAACTGTTGATGGCCGTGGTGCGGAGGCTGAGGGCAAGTATTGCTCGCGCGGATACTGTGGCGCGGGTGGGGGGTGACGATTTTGCGATTTTGGCGAGGAATGTCGATCTGGGGAATGCGATCGATTTGACCGATCGCATTCACCAAGCTTTAATTGTGCCTTTTGACGTGAGAGGGCAGGAGGTGTTTGTCACGGCGAGTATCGGAATTGCGGTGGGAGGCGAACCAACTACTACCACCCGGGAACAGCCGGAACACTTGCTGCGAGACGCCCACACGGCGATGTACCGGGCGAAGGCTTTGGGAACGGGAAGGTATCAGGTGTTTAATGCTTCGATGCACGATTTGGCGTTGGAGAGGTTGCGGTTGGAAACAGATTTACGGATGGCCCTGAAGCGTCGGGAGTTTTTGCTGCACTACCAGCCCTTTGTGTCTTTGGCTAGCGGGAGGATTATTGGGTTTGAGGCTTTGGTGCGCTGGCAGCACCCCCAGCGGGGCTTGATTTCGCCGGTCAAGTTTATTCCGGTGGCTGAGGAAACGGGGGCAATTGTGCAGCTTGGTGAGTGGGTGCTGGAGGAAGCTTGCCGGCAGTTGCGACTGTGGGAGGAAATGTTTGATTTCGATCGCCCTTTGATTATGAGTGTAAATTTATCTGGGAAGCAGTTTGCTCAGCCGGATTTGGTCGATCGCATTCAGGCTATTTTGGCAGAAACGGGTTTGAGTGCCGAGAGTTTGAAGTTGGAGATTACTGAGAGTGTGGTGATGGATGATGTCGAATCGGCGATCGGGGTTTTGAAGCAAATGAAAGCGTTAAATGTCAAATTGGGAATTGATGATTTTGGGACTGGTTATTCGTCGTTGAGTTATTTGAGTCGGTTTCCTACGGATACTTTGAAGGTTGATAAGTCGTTTGTCGGGCTGATGGAGTTGGGTGAGGGAGAGAATGTGGCGATCGTCCGAACAATAGTCACCCTGGCCCACGCTTTGGGAATGGATGTGATTGCTGAGGGTGTGGAGACGGCGGCGCAATTAGCTAGGTTAAGGGCGATCGGCTGCGAATACGGCCAAGGTTATTTTTTTGCTAAGCCATTACCGAGCGATGAAGCTACTGCTTTAATGGCTTCGGAGCCGCAGTGGTAGTTGTTAGTTATTAGTCATTAGTCAGCAGTCATTAGTCATTTAACGGGTGTATCTCAATGCAAGCGAATATATCCGTAGGGGCGAAGCATGACCGCAGTCAATATGAGATAATAACTAATAACTTATATGCGGTCATGCTTCGCCCTCTTCAAAAACCAGATGTACCCCATTTAACACTATTCGTTCGGAGGTAAGCACGATCGTGCCAGAATTATTTGATGCAGTCGAATTGTTAGTAACATTGCCTGAATCTAATTTACACCTAGGTGTTAGAGGGGCAATTGTAGATTGTTATGATGATGGAAATTACGAAGTAGAATTTAGCGATCGCTCTGGCGAAATGATAGCTTTGTGTACTCTGTCTACGGAGCAGTTTTTAGTTGTTTGGAAGTCGAAAGAAAGGCGTTGGTTGTCTGTATCTGAGCTATTAGCTGCGATGGTTGGACGTTTGTCAGACGAACGTCAGATAGAAGTTTTAGAGTTTGCACGTTCTTTGTCTGGGAGATAGCGAGTTGTTGTCAGGGCGATCGCTTATATCAAAAAGGATCTCGCCCTTCGCCCGTGAAAAAGCGATCGAGGGCGATCGACCTTTCGATGAAAAAAAGGGCGATCGACCTTTCCATGAAAAAAAGAGCGATCGCCCTTCTCCCTAATTCACAAGATAATCACTCAGAGTTTTTAGTAAGCGTTGATGTCGCTCTGAGGAAATAGCTCCAATAGAACCGATAATTTGATTGCGAGGTAATACAGCAAGGAAACCTAACCGAATCAAGGATTGAGACCGTAAACCGCTGGCAGCAAAGTCTGAGTCAGAGGGGGAAATAATATCGTCAAAACCTGGAACCTGTTGATTTAGTTGGGTACTAACACCACACACTAAAAAATCTCTATAAGGTGGGAGTTCCCTCAGAAGGATGGCTGGACGATTTTTAGTTGTCCCGTCAGCTTGGGGTATTGGGGTGAGAACAACATCAGCTTCCTGCATAGTCAGGATTTAGTGTTTTAATTGCATTGCTCGGGTAATCATCGTCCTGACTGTAAGCATTGTTTAGTTGATGCCTTGACAACCACAACCAGGCTTCGCGTTCTGCTAATTGTTCCGGGAGGACTGTGACAATTAGTTTTATGTTTGGTTCAAGCTTATAGGGTTCATCTAGCTGAATAGATTGCCCATCAAAATGTGCTGACAAAGAAATAAGCTTCATGGCTTGGATATCTTGAAGGCGAGTGCTTTTACTAAGTTTATCATATTTTGACGTTCTAGGGACACAGGCTTTGACCCGTTTTTCTACGATTAATTTGCTCCATTCCTTAGAAAAATGATCGCCCCTCCTCGAACCAAAAAGCGAGATTCCTCGGTCGAGAAAAGCGATCGACCTTTCCATCCCACTCATAGCGATCGCCCCTCTCCATCCACAAGACCGATCGCCCTTTCCATATAGCCAAAAATAGGCAAAAAGCGATCGCACTTTTTGACTTATTCCAAAAGGGCGATCGCCTTTTATTTCCGCTTCCGAAATAAAGGGCAATGGCGAGATATTCAGTTTGTATTGCACTATTGCACCAGTGTATACTAGATTATAGGGGTGTTTTGAGCTAGTTTATGCCACAGATATCTACCATAATGTCGTTAAAGCCGCTCTCATTAAAGACGGCTGGACAATTACTCACGATCCTTTCACTATTAGATTTGAAGACTTGACTGTTTACGCGGATCTAGGAGCCGAAAAATTAATTGCCGCCGAGAGGAGTGAGCGAAAAATTGCTGTTGAGGTGAAGGTATTTATCAGTCCTTCCCCAGTGACCGATCTCGAACGAGCCGTTGGACAATACTATCTATATTCGAGTTTTATGGCGCGGCTGGAGCCCGATCGTACTCTATATCTTGCCATTCCGAAACGCACTTATGAAAACTTTTTTCAGCGTCCGTCGATTCAGGAATTTGTTAAAGAACGACAATTCCCTTTGATTGTTTTCAATCCCGACTTAGAGGAGATTGTACTATGGAAAAGTTGACTCAGTATCGATCGATCGCGCGAGAAGTAATCGACGAATATGCCCGCTACAAACCTAGTTCCGAGCAGAGCGATATGTCGGCGGTTTATGATAGCGATCGCGACCATTATTTGCTGGTTAGTTTTGGATGGAATGGCGATCGGCGAGTTCACAGCACTATCGTGCATCTGCGAATTTTCGAGGGCAAACTCTGGATTGAACGAGATGAAACTGAGGAGGGGGTGACTCAGGATTTGCTGGATCGAGGGGTTTTTCAAAAAGATATTGTGCTGGCTTTTTACCATTATGAAGACCGGAAGTTGACTGATTTTGCAATTGCTTGAGGTAAAGGGCGAGATCCCTTGGTTGAGAAAAAGGGGTAAAGAGCGATCGCACGTTTTGACTAATTCCAAAAGGGCGATCGCCAATCGACTGACGGTAATAGTTGTATAATAGACAAAGTAGGCAAGCACAAAAAGTGAAAACCGATGTCACAGGCAATCCTCAACCAAATTGTCAATCAGCTTGAAATGCTGGAAATTTTAGAGTTACAGGAACTCGATCGGGCGATCGGGAAATATCTGGCCCAGAAACAGCAAGCCACTCAACCCAATCAAAAATTTGCTAAAAAAAGGCAATTATTTCGAGAGTGGGATGCCATTTCTGATGAGGAAGCTGCGGTACTAAAATCTGAGTTTGCGGCAGAAGATTTAGAGTTGGCAGAAGTTGCCTTAAGTGATTATATGCTGAGACTTCAACAACTGGATAAAATCTGATGCTCGGAGATATTTATTTGGCTGATTTGAATCCTTCTCTCTTGTTCAGAACAAGCAGGAATTAGACCAGTCATTATTGTACAGCGAGATACATTAGACCGCTTTACTACAACAGTCATCGTAGTTCCCGTAACAAGTAATCTGCGGCGTGCTAAAATACCAGGGACAATTATTTTGCCGACTGGTGAAGGTGGTTTAACACAAGATTCAGTCGTGCTTTGCTATCAAATAGTAGCGATAGATCGAGAGCGATTAATCAAAAAATTGGGCACTCTTTCAGCAGATTATGTATCAAGATTACAGGTGGCATTGCAGTATACATTGCAAATGGATGAATCTGAGAATGTAGAAGAATAGAATGAGTTGAAGTAAGCGCGTGCGAAGCTATCCCGTAGGGAATCGCACTTTTTGACTTATTCCAAATGGGCGATCGCTTATCTGCGCTTACAAGCAAGGCGATCCTGCTATAATTGGCTAAAGTTGCTGATGTTGAGCCAGAGGAGGCAGAGGAATCTGCGCGATGAGCTGCTAATCTCAAGGATGCTATAATAGATAGGAGTTACGCATGACCTCAATTAGTATATTTTTCTAGGTAAATGAGATGAACGCTAAAGAATTACTCCTTAAGGAAGTAGAGAATATTCCAGAATTTATATTAGAAGAAGTTTGGAATTTCCTGCAATTCCTCAAATTAAAATACAATAAAGATAAGTTAGAAGCAAGCCTGCTCAGTGAATCTTCTTTGGAAAAAGACTGGTTAAAGTTAGAAGAGGATGAAGCATGGCAGAATTTGTAAAAGGTGATGTAGTAGTTGTTCCATTCCCATTTTCAGATTTAACACAAGCCAAGCGCCGACCGGCTCTAGTAATCGCAACTTTGGCAGGAGACGATATAATTCTTTGTCAGATTACTAGCCAAAAGATCGCCGATCGCTATGCTATCACTCTTGAAAGTAGTGATTTTAGCGAGGGCGGACTTAACCAAATTAGCAACATTAGACCTAATCGCTTGTTTACCGCAGATCGAGGAATTATACTTTATAAAGCCGGTCAGCTTAAAACTGAAAAGTTAAACGAGGCGATCGCTAAGATTGTTGAAATTATTCAGCAGTAATTCTCTATTGTCAAGCGTTCCCTCTGCTTAAAATACTGTTTGACTATGTTGTGTTGTGCGATCGCCATTTTGGGCTGGAAAGAGCGATCGCACGTTTTGACTCCTTCCAAAAGGGCGCTCGCTGGTTTGGCATCTGGTATAGATGAAGGGCGATCGCGCCATCTTCCCGCAGCCAAAAATGTTAAATAACAAAATTGGATAATTTTTGTTATTATGGGGAGAGTAGTTGACTCAAATAGGTGACTCAACATCATGAATATATCCTTAACTCCTGAACTAGAGCAGTTTGTTCAATCAACAGTCAAAAACGGTAGGTACTCATCTGCTTCTGAAGTAATTCTGGCTGGATTACGATTGCTAAAAGAACGGGAAATTTTAGTTGTTTTGAATCCGGTTTCGTCAGAGGGTAAGCAGACACCCAGCTATGATTTTTCGGATTTGGTAGGGCGATTAACTTGGCGGGGAGATGCAGTAACAATGCAGAGGAATCTACGCGATGAGTGGTAATCGCTATGTGTTGGATACGAATGCGATCGTGGCTCTACTTCAAGGAAATCTTCAACTCATTGAATTACTGAAAGATGCTGATTGGCTGGGAGTTTCAGTTATTAGCCAAATTGAGTTTCTGGTGTTTCCTGGGCTGACTCAAGATGATCGTCAGATTTTTGAGCAGTTTCTGCAACGAGTGGAGGTTCTTGGTTTAGGGGCGATGGATGCTGTTTTGATTGACAAAATCATTGAAATTCGCCAGCAACATCGCTTGAAACTGCCGGATTCGGTTATTGCAGCAATGGCAATCCAAAATTCAGCAAGTTTGGTGACGGCCGATCAAGAGTTTGGAAAGGTAACAATTTTAACGGTAATTAATTGGTAGCGATCGCTCTTTGTTAAAGTTTTGGGAAAAAGCGATCGCACGTTTTGACTTATTCCAAAAGGGCGATCGCCCTAATTGTCAAGTAGACATGATTTGGGATAAACTAATTCTGAAACTATTCCCTAAATATCGCCCCTTCCCCCAAAATTTCAACCAACATCCAGTCCCCCCCTTCTTAAGGGGGGCTAGGGGGGATCAATCCGAGACTAAGCCACTCCACCTAAAATTTCAATGAACATCCAGTCCCCCCCTTCTTAAGGGGGGCTAGGGGGGATCAATCCGAGACTAAACGACTCAACCATCGACTTCAACCAACATCCAGTCCCCCCCTTAATAAGGAGCACCAGTGAGCTCATGCCTTTATTAAACGACTCCAACTTCCACCTACCATACAACCCAAAACTCATCCCCATCGCCAAACAACTGCGAAAAAATCCAACTCCATCCGAAAAAAAACTGTGGCAAGATTTTCTGAGAAATTTCCCCTTTCGAGTTTTGAGACAGCGCCCGATCGACAATTTTATCGTAGATTTTTATTGTGCGGCTTTACTGTTAGTAATTGAGATTGATGGGGAGAGTCATTTTACCGAACAAGGGAAACTATATGATGCAGAAAGAACCGGGATTTTAGAGGGGTATGGATTGAAGGTTGTCAGGTTTACGAATGTTGAGGTGTTGCAGAGTTTTGATGGGGTTTGTGGGGAGTTGTTGGGTTTGATTGAGGGTGATTTTTGAGGCCAGATCCCCCCTAGCCCCCCTTAAGAAGGGGGGGACATGAAGGGAGGAGAGTTGAATGGGTGGCTGAATGCGATCGAGGCGATCGAGGCGATCGGATAAAATATTAGGCGGCATAATTCAGTCGTTGTGCTAGTTGCTGATGCAAAGCCAGGTAATGGGATTTTATTATTGACGAAAACAGAAAGAGTGATCGTCCTTTGTTGAGAAAAAACAATAAAAGGCGATCGATCTTGCCAAAAAACTCTCAACAAAGTGAGAACCCTTTCCCAACCTTTCTTAAAGTGTTTCTTTGAGCCTCATGCTGTAAGGTTTGCTCCCTTTGTGAAAGCATCTGTGAATTGAGCTAACCCATGTGAGCCACCGTTTACTAAACGTCTTGCTGTGGCATAGTCAGGAGGTGGAACTAGAGCCTGTCTGATAGCATTTTCTTTATTCTTAATAAAGCGGGCTAAAAGTTGTGCTGCAATCCTTGGATCATTGGCTAATTCTGGATTATTAACTAGCTGATTCCCAAGTCCAAGTTGTGGACCCAGTTGTTGATAATTATATTTACCAGTCAACTGAATAAAACCACGCCCTTTATACCTGTCTCCCTCTCCAACACCATTATTACCTAAATCACTACGAAAGTCGTATTTGTTGAAGGGACGACCACCGGGCGAGGTGTTATATTGAGAGATACCCTCGTCAATTGGCTCAAAACCTTCTGTTTCAGCGCGGATAGTTGCCAGTGCCATCAGAACCATATCTCGGTCTCCTAACCCCACTTTTTCTAGCTCACTGAGAATTAAAGGAAGATAAGTTTCTATATTGGTCTTGACGTAGCCTAAATTAGGAAACATTTGAAAAACGATGTCAGTGGTAAATAAAGCAGTTTGGGAAGAGTTGTTTCCACTTTTATTAGTAGATTTAGGCAAAACAAAAGCACGACCAGCAGGTGCATTGCTATAGATACTAAAGAATTTTGAAAGCGTTTGCCGATCAACCTCAACCGCTCTACGAGATAGCGGATCAGCCACTATATAATTACCATTGCTAGTTCTGCCAAGAATAGCAATGACATGATTTACTGAGCGGGAATTTGTATAACCTATCTGTGACCACCAGTCAGGATTTGCCTCGCCAAAGGCAATAACTGGATTTTGATTAGCCAGTGCTTCATTTAGAGCGTTCCAACGCTGTTCTGTACTGTTGCTAATACCTACATTAATCCAAGTTCCTCCTGCATTTTGAATGCCCCGTTCAATATCTACATCGGAAGCATTAGGATGATTTGTTGGGTTTAACCCCATTAATTCAGCCGCTTGATTGATACTTGCTTGTTCACCAAGTCCATTGGGTTCTAGTCCTAAAGCTTTCAAAACGATTGCAAGGCTAGCTGGCCCACAATTATTGTTTGGAGGAGCAGAAAGTCCGGGATCTTGGTGAAATTGATATTTAAAGAATGCTTGAGCTTCGGCAGCACTCTGGGGTAGCTTACTATTTCCGCCTCCTGAATCACCGCTGCTAAGAGGGACTTTATATACACCCCCATCATAAACAATTTTTCCTTTTTGAAATGTCTGTGTTAGTAATCCATTATTCTGATCCACAAATCGATCGGAAGTCGGATATCCGAGGTCTTTCTGTTGTAGAATCTGCTGGTACGCACTCCAAAAACCTCCACCAACCCAATACGAATTATTGTTAGCGCCAGACTTCATAATTGCGCCTGAACCTTCAGAACCCCCAGAAAATTCTTGAAGATAGCCATTATCAACCGAACGATACACATTACCAGTGGGAGAACCCAAAGCCGATGATCGACCATTGTTGTTGAAAGTATTGACGTAAGTTGAATGGGTGTTAGCACCGTCGTAACCCACTGTTTTGTCTAAACTCGGAGATTCGTTAGGGCGATAAGCTTTTGCCCCAGATTGAGCTGTCCAATAAATATATCCCCCTTCAAAATCAATGCGTTGGCCACCTGACGAATCCGTTTCCTTTCCTTTAGTCGGAAAGCCTAACCAGTTGTTAGAACCGCCAGTTTGATTGTAAGTATTAGCGAATGGACTCGGAACTGCGATCGCCCCATATTTAGCAGTCCAGAAGACGTGACCATTATTGTAATTTTGATGATGGCCCTTTGTTCCATATTGTGAATCACCAGCCGGCCAATAGCCACCAGTAGGACTTCCTAATGAGTCTTGATAACGTGCATATTCAGCATCAATGGATTTCTGCCAAGGTGATTCATCATACTTGAAAGCTCTTATCCCTTCCTTAGCTGTTCGATAAATGTATCCCCCTTCAAAATCAATACGTTGTCCGCCTTCCCAATTCCATTGCTTTGCTGTCGGGAAGCCCAACCAACCATTAGAACCGCCGTTTGGATTATGGTAAGCATCAGCGAATTGACCCACCAATGCGATCGCCCCTGATTTAGCAGTCCAATAAACAGACCCGCGATCGTAAGTTCTACCGTAACCCTTTGTTCCAGTTGGTGAATCAGCCGCATCCCAATAGCTTGTAACCGGATTACCTAATGAATTTTGATTAGCTGCATCATCAATGGATTTCTGCCATTGAGGAATCAGTGGGGACAGCGGTTGACCCAAAGGAATCCGAGCTAAATCTTCATTCGAGAAACGCTTCACTGTATTCGGATTAATTCCTAATCCGTTCAAGGTTTCTCGATCGGGAATCAGTCGTAATTGACCATTTTGGACTAAATAGTAATCCGAGTTATAGCTTGAGATAACTTCATTCTCTGGAGGAGTCGCTACTACATTCACTACATATTGACTTGCTGCATTAGGGGCCGCCGAACCTATTTGTAAGTAATAGTTTCCAGCCCCTAATATTAAATCGAAACTTTGAGATTCCGTTACAATATTACCAAGCTTAATTACCTCGCCCGGATCTACTTGACCATTACCATTTCGGTCTTTAATCAACGACCACTCAGCACCAGAACCTAATTGAGATAATTCAAGATTTACTAATTTAGAGCTGTTTAAGCTGAATTTGTAAAAGTCGTTTAAATCCTTACCACCTATTGAACTAAGAATACGCCCTGATGCAACCTGATCCTTATTAACCCCATCCCCTAAGTCAGCACCACCAGAAATCAAAAATAAATCTTTGGCAGTCTGGATTGAGTAATTACCATCAGGATCGGTCAGAGGAACTGGTTTGCTAATTACTTGTGCTGAACCTGATATCACTAGCGAAGGATAGCCATACCAACTTGCTTGACCCGAAGGCTGCACCGTCAAATACCCATTCTTGTAATAGTGATTAACCACCCCACTACTCACCACAGTCTTATCAAATGCCCCAGCAGACGCAGGAACTTTCCCTTGTCCGGGTTGTGGCGCATTCGGAGTAAAAGTAGCATTCAATGTATAAGGTCGTACCAGTCTTTGCTGAGTCGAATTCCAATCAGGTTCTTGCCAGTAATTGCTGGGAGTTTTCACCTCAATGTCATAGCGCCCTTTATTCAGTTGGAGTTCCAACCATCCATCCGAATTAGCAGAAACCGCAAGACTAGCAATTGATTCCGGTCTATCGTCTGAACCAATAAACTTCTTAACGCTTAGTTCCATTTTGCCATTGGGAGAATTCAAATTTATCCTGAATTTTCCCAACTCATTCACTTCAATCCCATACTTAGCAATCCGGTTGTTGACTTGTATATTGTCATAAGTGACCACACCTGCTAAATTCTTCAACTCAGAGACAGCCGGCCCTGAGAAAACCGCACTTTGCGGGCTGTCTTGTAAGGAATAATAGGGCTGAGTTCTGTACTGTATATTTCCAGCAAAACTCGAAACTCGATCGGCAGTAAACTGAGTTGATATGTTGTAATCTTTGAAAGTAGACCAATCACCGTTACCGACCTTGAGATAGTACGTCCCCGAATTGTAAAAATCGCCACCTGAGAAAGAAGTCTGTCCCTCCGTTCTCACGGAAGAACTAAGAGAAAGCCCTTTAGTGAAGATATGAGATCCAGGCTTACCGTCAGCTTTGATGATAGTTACATTTGGGGGCTCGGGAAATCCTGAAACAGGGTTGAGACTGGTCAAATTCCACCTTATATAACCAGGTTCATTTACCGTAAACTGATAATATTTATTGGGCTGATTCGAGTCAACCCGATCGCTATCCGAGAAATTAGTTGATACTTGTACAGTAGCCGCCGCGATCGAATTTCCACCTTTAGCAGCCCGTTCCTCCGGCGTAACTTTCCCTTCACCACTCCAAGTTTCAGGAGTCACCCACGGAGTCGGCCGATATACTTCCGGCTTCGTCTTCTTCGCCAAATCCACCGCCGCCAACGTATTCAAAAATCCAAAACCCGTCTCATCATCCCATCCAACCGGCCCCAAATCCCTCGCCGTAGACTTCAAAATCTCCATCACTTGGCGATAGTTCAAAGCAGGATTTGCCGCCCAAACCAAAGAAGCCGCCCCCGCAACTTTAGCAGTCGCCACCGAAGTCCCCGCCATCGTCCCCAAATCATTTCCCACCGTCGATAAACCGGGGTGTTCACTCGTGCCGCCATCCGCCACAATATCCAAACCGCGGCCATAACTAGAATAGTTCGATCGCCCGTTAATATCCCCAGCCCCAACCGTAAAAATATTGTCAAATTCCTGAGAAGCTTGACCCAAAACCGACATCACACCGCCATCATTACCCGCCGCCACTACCAGCATTACCCCATTTTGCCGCGCATATTCGATCGCACTTCTTTCTGCGGTCGTCAACTCATAGCGCGTCGTCACACTCCCGTCAGCATTCTTCTGAGTCAAATCCAAACTGAGATTGGCGATCGCATTTTTCTGTCCAGAAGCCTTCGCAGCATCCACAAACTCTACCAAAGAATCCGCCCATCTCCCAGAATCGATCGCCCTTCCCACCCACTTCGGCGCAGTCTTATTAATCGCATCAATAATCCCCAGCATAAAAGTACCGTGCTCGCTACCTTCCCCAGGCTTCAGCAACGGATTATCATCCCCGCCCACATAATCGCGGCCCTTCTTAATATTCGCGTAATTCAAATAAGGACTATCCGCACTCACACCCGTATCAATACTTCCCAGCAACGGCTGATTAGCCAAAGGAAAATTTAGCAATTGACGGATTGCATTCGGATTGTTAGGATTCGGCGCCTGGGGATCGACGGGAATTATACCAATTGGCAAAGTCTCAAACGCACCGCCCGGATTGTAAGGAGTTTGAGTGGCAATTCCGTTGTTGTACAAACCCAGCGGGTCAAAATCAATCAGCGGTGGTAAATTATTAGTTGGCGCAGAAGGGTCGATCGGGCAAACACCGCTATCAGCCAAGAAATTAGGTAAATGTAAATCTGGTAGCGGCAAAGAACCGAATAACTGATGCAGCGGATTCAAATCATCCAGCCATCCCCCAACACCCGCACTCGGAGTCACAATTCTTTCCAACACATGACTGCGGGATTTTTTGCGGCCTTTGCGTTTCGGTGAATTCCCAAAACCTTGAGCCTCTTTGCGTTTTTTGCCACCAAAATTTAGCCAACCCATAATCTTTCCACCTTGATTAATATGAATTTCGATCGCACGAACTCGATCGAATGCCTCCCGCATTCAACCAAAATCGTTACTTGACAAAAATCTGTAAGTAATAATCTGAAAATTTCTGTTTGTTTGAAAAACTACGCAAAGTTAACAAATTTTACGTATTGGCGATCGCTTCACATCTGCCGCGCTTTGCTAACGGTCTCGTTGGCGATTGAGCTCATACTTTGTCAATGCTTAATTTTTCGGTTTTTCTTGCTTCTTCACGGTTATCCTACACCAAAAACCCTCTTTCGATTGTAAAGTTTGTGTAAAGTTTTTTTGCCAACTTAAATTAGGACTGACTCCGAAACCTGGTTTTTACGAAAATATGGAATCGCAGCCTTTAAAATCGATAAAAAACCCGGTTTCCGGCCGCCAGCGCTACATTCCAAAAATAGTTAGAATTTGCCCTTGCTTTTTTTATGATTTCTGATAATATGAACCGAGAGGTGAAATTTGGAATGAGGTCTGAAGCCCTAGCAAATATCACCAAAGCTTCTTCAAAAACTACTCTCCCGTTTCCCTGCTTCTTTGAAACAGGGCACATATTGCTTGGAAAATTTATGTTTTCAGCAAGATTTAGGGCGATCGCACTTTTGCTCTCTAAAAAAAGGGAGGAGAAAGAGCTTCTTCAAAATCTCCTACTTAAGGAGGATGCGAGGGGATCTGAATTTAACGGGGAAAGGGGAAATTTGAAAACAGGCGCTAGGGGCGATCGATCTTTTAGCCTACCAAGGCATAATTCTTATTTAGTCGATCGCACTTTGTCAGCCAAAGTAACAATATGCTATGGAACTCAAATCAGCGGTGCAGTGGATAGCTCATCCAGACGGTCATTGGATACTTCGCAATCCCGAAGACATGACTTTCATGGAAGTTGACGACTTTGACAAACAGGTAATCTTGCAACTAAGCAAACAACCCGTAACTAACACTCTCGCTGAATACAACATCGATTTAGAAGATGTGCAAAACCTCTTGAGAAGCTTAGCACAAACGGGAATGCTAGAAGGCACAAAAGCCCCGAAAGCCAAATTCAATCTCCTATCTTTCACAATTCCCCTAGTCAATCCCGATGTCTGGCTGTCGCAGCATATCGACAAATTGCGCTGGATTTGGACGTGGGAGTTTGGATTTTTCCTGTGCGCTTTCATCGCATCTTCCGCAGCAGCTTGGTTTGGTTCCTCGGCGGAAGTTGTTGTCTCGCACCAGCAGTTGTGGACAGCCGGAAAAATTGAGACTATTATCACATTTGTGTTGCTGACAATCCTGGTAATATCTTTGCACGAACTCGGTCATGCTTTCACGCTCAAACATTACGGCGGTATTGTTAAAGAAATTGGATTGTTATTTATGTGTTTCATTCCTGGATGTTATACAGATACTAGCGACCAATACAGTTTAGTCAAGCGAAAACAGCGGGTTTTAGTCGTGGCTGCGGGAGTTTTGATTCAAGTAACAATTTGGGCGTTTGCTGTTTGGGTTTGGCTGTTTTCGCAGTCGAATCCTGTCTGTCATCAAATTAGTTATTTATTGATGGTGGCGGCTTTGCTGACTGTAGCAATTAATTTGAATCCCCTCAACCGATTTGATGGTTATTATTTGTTAGTGGCAGGAACTGGCATTAACAATCTGCGTCAAAAGTCGTTTGATTTTTATATGGATTTATTGCGGAGGGAGGAGATTGAGGCAGAATCAAGTGATAGATTGGTTTTGGCAGCTTATGCGCCTTTGAGTATCATTTATACTGTTTTTGCTTTGAGTTATTTAATCTCCTTGCTGGGAAACTGGGTTTTGCGGGTTTGGAGTTTTTAACCGCAGATTAATCACGGGCGAGACGCCCGTACCACAAAATGTTGTTGATTTTTTTAGTTAGGGGTTTACTGATATGAATGTTTGTCAAAGGTTGGGAATTGTTGGCGGAAGTTTGAGTTTTGCGGTTGTTAGTCAATGTTTTTCCGTAGAAGCTGCTACTCTGAGTCAAACTTATACTGTGAATCTGGATTCGCAGCCGTTAAATAGCAGTACGAATGTGGTTTTGCCGAAGTTTAATTCGCTGTTGGGTACTCTGTTGAAGGCTTATGTTACGGTTAAGTCTACTGTTAATAATAGTGTCAGCATTACTCCTTTGACTGGAGATTTTACGGGAACGGCAGCAACTAATGCTAATATTGCTGTGAATATTCGGCTGTTGAAAACTGACCCGAATTTGACTTTGAGTGTTTTGGCTAGTCCGCCGGAAACGAAGATTGCTAGCGGTGGTACGGGAAGTGTTAGCGGTTTTGGTTCTGGTAGCGTGTCGAAAAGTTATGATTTGCCGCAGTTTTTGAGTGCTTTAACTGGCTGCGATGGTGATACTTTTACTGCTGGTGTGGCGACAACTGGTTTAACTCAAATTCTGGGGAGTCCTGCTAGAGGTAGTTTTGGCGGTAAGGTGTCGGCGGATATTGCTGCTAGTGTAACTTATGAGTATGAACCTGTGCCGGAACCGATGACGGTGGCTGGTACGTTTGTGGCGGCGGGAATGGGTTTATTGTGGAAGAAAAGACGAACAAAAAGATAAGAAGACCTAGCGGTTAAAATTACGTTATTTTCTTCAGTCTGCGGAGGCAGACTTTGTTCGTGTAGACGCGGTTTCAACCGCCGTCTGCATCTGTTTTGGGTAACTTCAAGCGATCGATAAATGCGATAATTAATCTCAGGGAAGATGCGATCTATCTCCTGAACCTTCTCCAGCCAGCCAGAATCGACTTTGCCTTCTTTAACTTGCAAACTTCCGGGATTTTTGATGTTAAATGGATAAAGGTCAAAAATATTTTTACTGTCAACACTACCTGTGTAGGTTTTGCTGTCAGTCAATGCCCCGATGTTAAGTTCAGCCATGTGTACCCCTGAAAAATAGTTGCTGGAAAATGCTCTTACATACTTATCTGGGGGAACTTGAGGCTTTTATGCAAAACCCGGAATATTGTTATATTTCGTTACATAAGGGTTGCCCGATCGCCCTTCTTCTACCATCTACCCTGAGTTAACATCGGTGGTAACTTTGCTGCAAACTCTTGTGGGGTGGGCATCCTGCCCGCCCAAATTTGTCATGTAAATGCCGCAAATCTTAGTTGCGCTTGGGTTTTGCAGAAACAGACTTACGCATTTACCAAAGAAACCGGGTTTTTGGCGGAGTCTGTGCACTGCGATCGAGTATTCTCGAAAAAATCCGGTTTCTGACCACTCCTGCGTCCAAGATTATAAAATTGAAAGTCGATCGGAGGTAAGTGCGATCGTGCGCTATCATCGGAACAATTTTTGGTAGTTTGGCTGACGCAAGAAAGGCGTTGGTTATCTGGGAGATAGCGAGTTGTTGTCAGGGTGATAGTTTTTTTACAGTTCAGTTACATTGTCAAGGGCAATAATTAGTATTTCATTCGGCTTAGGACTAAAATTAAATCTTAAAGTCCCCGTTGCGGAAAATATTTCAAACTTTAAGATAATATCTTGAGTTAAACTTGGTTCAATTATTATTGGATTATCAAGAGCAAGTTGAAATTTATTTTGATCTTCATCTCTTATATAAAAGTGACCGCTGTCATTGTTAACTAAATAGGTAATGTTTTTGTCATTGAGAATACTAACACTCAACTTTATTATTCCACAGTTGTGCTGAACAGCATTAACCGTGATACTAATATCGCTAATTTTCTGTGTTTCGTTAATAACTCCATAGGTTACAGGATTCAAATCTAAAAGCTTTATGACTAACTTGTCTACAGTGGTATAAGGATTTAATTCATAGATTTTATGATCGCAAGCAGCTAAATTTTGTGCCATCTTCATCCGTAACCATGCTGAATTTTCAATAGCTGTTTTAGTCAGGCTTTTAAGTCTAGAATAAATTAAAATATCTGCTTTTTTAGCATAGCCTGTAAAATAATCTGATTGTTCCAAGTAATCAATAACATTTTAGGACTTAGGGAAAGCAGTTCGATACTGTTCGTAATGCAATAAAATCCAATGCTCAAAGGCAATACTTGAAAAAGCAAGATTCACACCATGTTTCTTGGCTTCTGAAAATGCTTGTTCGTGTTTGGTATAACCATCTTTATCAAAAACTGCCCAAACTTCATCATAATTATTTATTTCTTGTTTGGCGAGTTTGACCAGATTCATCGCATCTGTTTTAATAGATTCACCTTCTTTTTTTGCTGCTTTGATTTGGTCTTCTTCACTTGGATAAACTTTGACCGCATATTTCTCAAACACATCATCTTGTTGAGCAATCTCCTCAAAGTAAATTCGTTCTGTATTAGTTCCTTCACATACTATGTAGATCGACTGCTTTAACTGTTTTCGTTTATTCTCTCTTTTTTTATTCATCACCAAACATAAATTCAACTTCTTTAATATTAGGTTGACCACCAAATTTACCTTGCATATACCATTGGTCAAAAGGTTCATCACCTTTTACCTTGTCAAAGTCTTGGGCAGAAAAGAGTTGTGTTTCACCATATTTATTTTTTTCGGTAAACCATATTTGGTCTTTTCTTAACAATTCTCGATCGAGCAATGTAGTTTCATGGCTAGCAAAAATTAGTTGGGCATTACGGGGATTAGTTGACGGATGGTGAAATAACTTAATTAAAAACTTACACAGTTTGGGATGTAAACTATTATCTAATTCATCAATAACTAGAATATGACCTTCATTTAAAATAAATAAAATTAGAGTGCCAATAGTATAGAGTGTCATAGTTCCTATTGATTCTTCATGAAAAAATGAAAATTCACTTTCACCTGTGAACACACCATTTTTAAATGTTTTGTGAACTGCAAATACTTCATATTTATCACTCATTATTAAAATTTTAAGATCCTCTGGCATCTCTTCATCAAATTCATAAGTAATTGATTTTTCCTCAAAATTAATTCTATCGATATGAGTATCGGCAATTTGGATGAGCTTACTTAATTTCTTTTTCAGTTTTTCATCTCCTTGTAATAATTGGTTAATATGACGTATTAATGATTTTTTTGTTTGATTATCATAGGCTGGGAAAAAAGCATAGGTTTTTAAGTATTCATAGATTTTTTGCATTTGTTCATGTTCTTCACGAGCGACTTTTGATAAATAAGGATATTTAGTTAAAGCTTTATTTGAAAAAGAGCGCTTGTCTTGAAAATAATCACCGCGTTTGACCTCATTTTTTGTACGAATGAATAAGTTTGACTTTCTTTTTTTAGGGTAAAAATCTAGCTGTTCGTGATGAACTTCTCGACTATCAAAAGCAATTTGATAGTCATACATAATTCCTTCAAGAATAAAACTCAGCTTAAAAATAGAAGGCTGGCTTAATCGCGATTCATCTAACTTAAATGGTTCGTAATAAGGAATTTTATGATCGACATCAATATTGAGAGTCTGAATATAGGAAATAAGTCTATGTAAAGCCTTGAGAATATTTGATTTACCAGAAGCATTGGCTCCATAGATCGCAGCCGAGTTAAGCAATCGCAGTTTATTGCCTTCGATCGGCACAAAAGTATTTTCATTTTTCCTGTTGGAAGAGTCTGCGATCGCGCTTAATGTTTGCTCTTCTTTAATTGACCTAAAGTTAGTGACTGAAAAATCAATTAACATAGAGGAACTCAACTTTTAATTAGATAGAATCACTCAGCCAATATCTGCCAATGAAATAGATTAAATGAAAGAGATAAATAACTATCTCATAATTATAGCTCTTGACTGACTTTACACGATATTATATGAGCCTATTAATTTCTGTAAGCCGACTCGGCTTGACCCTGAACAACCTTCGATCGACTAATGTACCCCTGTATGTCACAATAGAGGACTGTCATTAGAGTAAAGAATTTATTGTGAGTCCTACTGCCGAAGTCAGCAATAACCTGAATGCGGGCGCTATACCAACCGTTACCGCCACCGCCCCCCGCCGCGCTGTTTTTCCCTTCACTGCGATTGTTGGCCAGGAGGAGATGAAACTGGCGCTGCTTTTGAATGTCATCGATCCCAAAATTGGCGGAGTGATGATTATGGGCGATCGCGGTACAGGCAAATCTACCACAATCCGCGCCCTCACAGATTTACTGCCAGAAATTGAAGTCGTGGCTGACGATCCTTTTAACAGCCATCCCACCGATCCAGATTTGATGAGCGATGAAGTGCGCGATCGCACTTTGCATCACGGTACAATGCCGATCGCCCGCAAAAAAGTACAAATGGTAGACTTGCCACTCGGCGCTACCGAAGACAGAGTGTGCGGTACGATCGACATTGAGAAAGCTTTGTCGGAAGGAGTTAAAGCTTTTGAACCAGGCCTTTTAGCTAAAGCTAACCGCGGCATTCTTTACGTCGATGAAGTCAATTTGCTCGACGATCACTTAGTCGATGTTTTGCTCGACTCCGCCGCCAGTGGTTGGAATACTGTTGAAAGAGAAGGCATTTCAATCCGCCACCCAGCTAAGTTTATTTTAATCGGTTCCGGGAATCCAGAAGAAGGAGAATTGCGGCCGCAATTGCTTGACAGATTTGGAATGCACGCCGAAATCCGCACTGTAAAAGATCCTAATCTGAGAGTAGAAATTGTCGAACAGCGATCGAGTTTTGACCAAGATCCGCCCGAGTTTCTCGCCAAATATCAGCACCAACAAGACGATATGCAGCAGAAATTGGTGGAAGCCCAAGAAAGATTAAAATCCGTAAATCTCGATCGCGATTTGCGAGTAAAAATTTCCCAAGTCTGCGCCGAATTGGACGTAGACGGGCTACGAGGCGATTTGGTCACAAATCGGGCCGCGAAAGCTTACGCCGCCTTAGAATGCCGAACAGAAGTCACTGTGGACGATATTCGCAAGGTAATGACTCTGTGTTTGCGCCAC
The DNA here is from genome assembly GCF_020738785.1 of Microcoleus sp. PH2017_05_CCC_O_A. Classification (NCBI taxonomy): domain Bacteria; kingdom Bacillati; phylum Cyanobacteriota; class Cyanophyceae; order Oscillatoriales; family Microcoleaceae; genus Microcoleus; species Microcoleus sp. PH2017_05_CCC_O_A. The sequence continues at coordinate 22,184 of NZ_JAEQCB010000040.1, forward strand.
CGATTGCGGAAAGACCCGCTCGAATCCATAGATTCCGGCTATAAAGTGACTAAAGTGTTCGATCGAGTATTCGGCCTCGAAACAACCGAAGCTTAGAGCATCGATGGCCAAGAGTAGTATCTTAACAAATGGAACCTCTGCGAGTCGGCTTTAAATTCTGATAAACCCGATCAACTGTTCCCCTCTTGGCCATAGGCCTGCCAAGCCAAATCCACCAAACCGTTAACAATCGCCACAGCAACCACCGCCGAACCCTTGCGCCCCTCAATCCGAATATGAGGAACCATCGAATCGTGCAGCCTTGACTTAGCCACGTCAACCCCGACAAACCCCGAAGGCGTTCCAATCACCAAAGCCGGTCGAATTTCCTCAGCCTCAATCAAATCCACCAGCGCCGACAAAGAAGTTTGAGCCTGGCCAACCACAAAAATCCCCTCAGGATAGCGTCTAGCCAAAGTTTCAATCCCCCAAGCAGCCCGCGTCCGTTCCTTTTGAGGGCGCGTCAAAGCATCCATCGAACAGTAAACCGGATTCGCAAAGGTACTTTGGATCAGCGGCGTAATGCCCACCTGTACCATCGGCACATCTACTACGATCGTAGTTCGTGCAGCCAAAGCAGCCGCCCCAGCTTGCAAAGCCTGATCGGAAAAACTAATTAAAGACTTGTACTCAAAATCAGCAGTCGCATATATCACACGGCGGACTATTTCGTACTCCGCCGCAGAAAAACCGTGGTCGCCAATTTCATTATCGATTAATCCCAGACTCTGGGCATCGCTTACGTGCCATTCCATTTGTTGGATAGCTGTCGCCTGTGTGTTGTCAGGTATCAGCTTACCAGCTTTTAGTCATAACAGAAGGAAGAAGGAAGAAGGAAGAAGGAAGAAGGAAGAGGGGAGAAGGAAGAAGGAAGAAGGAAGAAGCAGTCTAATCAAGGGTTTCAGAAATTACGCAGGGTGTCTAGAAACCGGGTTTTTTCACAGCAATACTTCGTTACAGCCGACAACAAAGGTGAAAAACCCGGTTTCTTTGGACTTGCGCGCGAGGCAGAGAAACCGGGTTTTTCACGAGTTAACTTGGTTGCGGCCCCCAGATTCCTTGACATACTCCCCGACCGTCGCGGACGGGGATTCTAATTCATGGTTCACAGAAGTCGGCTTGCTATATCAGGCTTCCCTTTGATAGTAGAGGCAGTCTTCTCCCCATGCTTTCCCTCGAACGAGGCAGATTCCTAATGCCCTTAGGTACTGTTAGATTAAATTAATCATGGCTTTTGTTTCTTTGGGTACTTAACTTATTTCCCCTAGCTATGTTTTTCTTGGCTTTCGCTACCCAATATTTGGCAGATATCAACTCTGCTTTCTGGTTCAAGGAGTCTTAACAAGCCACCACCATGGGATTTCCAACCAATATAATTATACCAAAAGCCGATACTCAAAGCACGGGGCTTTAGACCCCATTTTTTGGTAAAAGCTGAAAGTCTTATAGAGCAGGACTTTCACCCTCGGGGTTCAAGGCATGGGTTCCGATCGCCCAAGCGATCGCTAATTGTCCATTTAGTAGGGTTTCATTGATTGGATGCGGTTTTTATTTTTCGAGAGTGATGAAAGAGCGCCAAGAGTCACACTAATGACTGATGAATGATGACTGATGACTAATGACTAATAACTAATGACTCATCAAAAACTAACTTTCTTCTGAAGGAGACTTGCCCAATACTGGAGTCAAGAATGCTACCAAAGCCCCGATCGCAAAACCGGCCACATTTCGAGCCAAAGGCAACCAATCAGAAGTCCGAGTTACCACCGGCCCAATTCCGAAGGCCAAAAACAGAATCCCCCACAGCGGCGAAAAAATCAGCGCCCACTGCCAAGACACACCGTCTCCCGGTTTCCGAGGCTGAGCCGCAAACCCGCAGATCACGCCGCCCAGCACCGACGTAATTAAAGTCAGCACCCACTGTTCCCTCGGCAAACCTGGAACTACGCGACAACCGCCCTGACGCAAACAGCCTTCGATCGACTCCAAAGATTCAATGATCGATCGATCTTCGCCATTGTCCCGCACAAAAAACTGATTGCCGTAGCGGGTTTGCAATTCCACCCAAAAAGTCCGCGGCAGCAGTGGATACAGCGCATCCCCCACATTAAAATTTAGTAAATTGCCACCGCGCGGGTCAGCAACTAGCAATACACTTTTATTGTCTAAGCCCCAATAACTTTTCACAGCCAAACCGGGCGTGCGATCGTACTGAGTCAGCACTCGCAGCTTCCAACCGGTTTCGGCTTCAAAGGCGTTTAAATTTTTTGCCAAACCCTCTTCTTCAATATCCGTAAGGGCTTTAGCTAAATCAATAATCGGCGTCTGAGTCTTCGGCAACAAATCGGGATTGTTGAAAGCATGGGCCGCAGGTGCGATCGTCCACACCGACAAAGCCAGAAAAAAGGCGACAGCAGAGGCTAGAAATTTGCGGGGGAAAAGCTGTGACATAGGAAATTCTAATCCGGGTCTTAATTGTGAATGTTAGCTGGCGGTCTTAACCAGAGGATAAGAGAAAACTCATATTTCTTTACAATTATTTACTTTACAGGAAGCCGAGAGCAAGGGGAAGGGTTCGGGGAAGGAAAGTTTGCGATCGGGGAAGGGGCTGACAATTAACTGTAGAGGGCGCGATCGCGATCCAGGGCAAACCGTCGTTAAACAAGAGCTCGATTTCCTGACGGGTGAGTATCGATCCCAGATATCGTACCCGCAATCAAAAACCTGTAGGGGCGGGTTCACCAAAAGCTTTAAGGGGTGCAGACAGGTTAAATAAACCCGCCCCCACCCACAAAAAAGCCCCTTATTGATATTGGTGCAACATCTGGGATTAATAATACTTCAAGCCGATAGTAATAGAGAGAGACCGGATGTGCGATCGGTTATTTAAGTATTTTCCTGCCTGAAAAAAGTTACCTTCATAAAGATTTAGCATAACTTTAAAAACTATCAGTAAATATACGGCAAATATAACAGACTAGCAACATCAAAAAAACTCTGAACTTCTGTATTTTTCCGAATATCTTTATAATCGAGTCTACCCGATAATGATGAGTAACCGCTGAATAATGATTTAAAAGAAATTAACCATTTTTCAAGGAGTGTCCAGAGTGCCTTTAACCGACCCGATTAGAGAACCTTTAACAGAAGTGGAATCCTTAATTCCCGGACTAGCCCCAACTTTTGCCCCACAACTGCCGGGAATTCAGACTAACAAAACCTTATTATATCAAACTCCCGGATCTTCATCAAACTCTGAACAACCTAACTTAATAGAAACCGCAAAGCCGCCACAATCCGAATTCATTCGAGCCGAAACCGATGCTTTTATTACTAACAAAGCCTCCGATATTAACAGCATACCTTCTGCTAAAACCAGTGCCACCAAAACTAACAGCTACTCCAGGGATTCAACCACTTCTGAAATTGACCTTCTAATTGGCAAACTCGACTCGGACTTAGGAGATCCCCTGACCAACCCGAATCCAATAACCTCACCCGTTATAACTACATCCACAACGAGCGAAAAAGCTTCCGATAAAACACCATTACCCGCAACCGCTGAAACAACTTCAAAACCAGAAGATAAAAAAACACCCTTATCGTCAGAGGCTACACTCAAAAGTGAGTCAGAACCCAACAAAACATCGCCTGCAACTGCATCAAACGCAATCCCCGAAAAGAGTACAACTTCATCAGAAAAATCCGAGAAAATTGCAGTAACAAATTCAACCGAAACTGTTGCGGCTAGTCCAAATATTCCCTCAACTGATAAAATCTCTACAGACAAACAGTCCCCAGTTGCCACAACTGACGACAAGATAGACTCAGACAAGCAATCTCAAAACTCCACAATTGTGGAGAAAGCCAACTCAGGCGAACAATCTCGTACTGCCGAAGTTTCTGACAAAATAGACTCCGATAAAAAAGCTCCAATTGCCCAGACTTCAGAAACAAAAAACTCAGACAAACAGCTTCCAATTGCCGAAATTTCTGACAAAATAGACTCAGATAAAAAATCCCCAAAAGTCGATGCAATACCGACCGAAAAACCCATTTCAGATTCTCAACAGTCACCGACAACACAGCCCCCAACAGCCCCATTAATCCCAGCCACATCTAACCCAGTTTTACCTAACACTAATATCAGTGCAGAAGTCAAATCAACCGATTTACAAAAGCCAGTACAAACCGCCACTCAATCTTTAACTGACAAACAGAATGATACAGGAAAAGTTGACCCATTAAAAATCGAACCTGCTGCAATACCAAAAACAGCAGCCAGTGAAAATGTAACGGTGACGACAGCAACAGCAGCAGTTAACACCCCAGAAAAAACTCCGAACAATACTGACTCAGTTTCGGAAATTAAACAGCCAGTTAAAACAGAATCTATTGTCAGTCAATCAGCAGATGCTGAATTAATCAAAACCGACAAAGATGCAACTTCCAGCATCTCTCAACCTCCCGCAGAAACAGAGTCAGTTATCGCTCCAATTGCGGAAAAGTCTCCTGCAAAAATAGACTTACTCAGTTCTAACGTTGGCGAACAATCACCCAAACAAAGCAACTCCAACGTTTCTACCGTACCCGAACAATTGCCAATAAAAATTGAGTCAATTATTCCCACAAAAAACGATTCGGCTACGGTAGAAAATGAGAGCGTTTTTCCTGAAATAACATCAGAAATTGAAAGCGAATTGCCAACAAAAACCGATTCGGTATCGACAGCAGAATTCACTGCTGATACAATCGAACGGAACATTACTGTTTCCTTCACAGCAGCGGAATTAGAAACTGAGAAAAGCCCAGCACTCTTCTCAACTCCATCAGAGACAGCAGCAGTTACGACACAGATAGCAGAAGTCGAAACAAGCGCTTCACCCTCAACTCTTAAATCCCCACCTAAACTCACTTCAAACAATTATAATAGCAATTCAAATCCCACAGAAACTGTCGCTGTTTTACCAGCGTATTCCGATCCTGAAATTGCGCCCAAATCCGCAGAGATGACAAGCGGTTGGCTACTGTCAGCAACCGAAGAATCTGCTCAACTTTCAGACAATATTGCAGACACTCAACCCAATTCAACACAGCGTACTGGCGACTTCCAAAGCAATACCAATCCCTCAACAAATCTCTCAATAACAGCAGCAGCCAATTCACCCAGTGGCACTTTCCTTGTAGATAACCAAGGACAAGTCAAATTTGACTATGTATTTGACGGCGGCTACTTTACTGGCGAAATCGGCATTTTTAGTCTTTCAGGAATGGAAGCATTTACACCTGGTACTCCAGAATTCATCGCCGAAGCTGCTAGGAGAGTCCTAACTAATTCCACATTAGGAAACATTGTAATCCGCGACAGTACAGAAGGAGCCAAATTCACCGGTTCGATGCCGGGAGAATACGACTTCGGTTCAGGAGAATATCAGGGTATCAAAACTTTCAACATGACCCCTGGAGACACTTTTGCCGTCATGTTCGTACCCAGCGGTACAGTACAATCATCCCTCCAATACTCCTGGCTGTGGGATTTGTTTCCCGAAAACCGTCCCTTATTCAGTATCGCCACAGCCAATCCCAACGATACCGCTCATCTGCTACAAATAGCCGACATTACGGGCAGCGGTAACACCTTTGCCCTCGAAGATATGTCATCCGCTAACTCAGACAGAGATTACAATGACCTAATCTTTAAAATTAGCGGCGCAACCGGAAACGCACCGCTGCTAGATACAGTCATCAACCCTGACAAAGAATGGCGAAATACTCCCCTAGGACAACAATTGCTCGCCGAAGCCAATCCCCCGAATTCTGACAACAATCCGCCCGTTGTTTCACCGACAAGCGCTCGGACTTATACAGAATTAGAGACAACTATTTCATTAGACAATCTTGCCACAGATGTAGAAGGCGACCCTCTGACAATTAGCGTCCTCAATCCAGTAAACGGCACAGTAATTTTCAATCCCTTAACTAACAAAGCATCGTTTAAACCAGCATCCGGTTTCTCCGGTATTGCCAGCTTTGATTTCCTTGCCAGCGACGCTTTTGGGAGTTCAACGCCCGCGCGGGTGACAGTCAATGTCAGCGACGTTCCCCTGCTAAATCTAGATTTTGTGAAGCGAAATCCCAGCCTCAATGCAGGAGAAAATACGGAATTAGTTGTGATCGGAGATTTTGCCGACCAAAAAGGTGTATTGCTGCCAGATTCTTATTTAACTTACACTTCAATAAATCCAGAAGTAGCACCAATTGATCCAACGGGTAAAGTGACAGGTTTGGTCAACGGCACTTCGATTTTGAGCGCATCTCGAAATAACTTGCAAGCAGTAACAGCGGTGCGAGTCGGAAAATTGCCAGCCCCAACCAACGATGCAGAATTCAATGGAGCACTAGCCGAGATTAACGGTTTGAATGTCTATCCCAAAGCAGTCACGATGACAGCCGGAATGGGACGTTCGCTTTTAGTAGGAATTGAAAATATCATCAAATCCCCCGATCTGAAATTCGGCTCTACAGGAACTCGCTATTTCCCCGGAAACTCTAACCTGTTGCAAGTGAATTCAGACGGCGTTATTACCGCTATAAAAGAAGGAGTTACTAACGTCACTGTCATTCACGGAGCAGCCGAACAAGTCGTGCCAGTACGAGTCTCCCTTCCTGCCGCAGCCGGAACAATTTTAGGAGTAAATGGCGGTGCAGTTACTGGCAGTGACGGTTCAATTGTGATGGTGCCGCCCGGTGCTCTTGCCGAAAATACAGCTATTAGCTTGACATCTCTAAGCAGCAATGCTCTATCCCTACAACTTCCCGACGGTTTGCAGTTTGCCGGAGGCTTCAATTTAGACTTGGGCAACAACTCCTTGAAAATGCCCGCTCAATTAGCAATTCCTGCCCCCGCCGGCTTATCTCCCGGTACCGAAATTTTATTCATGCGAAAAGGTTCGCTGCCGGATGCTAACAATATTTATTCCCCAATTTGGCTGATTCAAGAATCCGGTGTAGTCGATGCCAGCGGTACTATTCGCACTAATTCTCCACCATTTACCGGTATTTTGGAGACTGCCGAAATAGCGATGATAGCAATGCCGGACCTGGAGTTACAGAAGTTGGCATTGGAAAAGTTGCTCACCACCTCCAATATAAATGGTTCCCTTCTCTCAACAAATGTCGGTCTCCCAAATGGTTCCCTTCTCTCAACAAATGTCGGTCTCCAAAACAGCTTTTTAGCAGCCAATGCCGGTTTAATCGGTATAGCCGCCGTCACCACAGCTCAATTCGCCGCTACAATTTTACTGCTGGCTTACTTGGCTAAATACCTGAAATCTGGATTGAAAATTATTGCCATTCCTGAAGTCGGTTTACCTGTAGTCACTCCGGCGGGTGTTGAACTCGATCCAGAAGGGATTCCCCGCGTCACAGCCACTCTAAACATACCCACACTATTCCCAGCAGACCCCTTCGCACCTCCAGTGCTTCAATCCGCTGAATATAAGTTGGAAAATGGCGAACCAACCGTCGTCCTGACAGGCAGCAACTTCCTGAATAACTCCAATGATTTAGGCGGTGAATTTAAAGACTTAACAGTCAGCTTCCGCGTCGGCGACAAAACTTATCCAGGCGCATTGATACCGGATAAAAACACCGATTTGGGAGAAAATAGCTACAAAATTGCTGTCAAAATTCCGATTACCGTACCCCTCGGCGAATCCAGCATTGTAGTGTCGAGAAAGCAGAAAAAGCGCTTCGGACCGGGTACTGGAGATTACGAGACTGTCGAACTAGAAAGTGAAGAAAATATCCGCCTCGCTCCTACCTGCCTTTATCAACTGTTGAAACCCAGAACAGCAATAAATTAGCGGTTGCTTTTAACATTCCTGTGGGTAATCCCAATATCCCATCAGACCGACCGGAGTCGATCGCCCCTACCAACAATGCTACCCGCGCCTACGTGACTATGCGGAATACCGGCCGCGTTTCGGTAGTGGATTTGATGGCACTGCGAGAGATAGATACTAATCCACAAACAGCAACTGTGGATGGGATTGCCTTGCCCCAGGGAGCTCGCCCGCAAGGTATTGTCATTGACCCCAAAGACAATTACGCTTACATTGCCGACCAAAATCGCCCCAACATCTACGTCCTCGACATCAACCCGAATTCAGCAACCTATCATACTGTTATCCAGACAATTAACGTCACATCACCCCTGGGACTGAGCCAGTTGGCTATCAGCAGCGACGGGCGCCGACTGTTCGCTACTGGTTCCGACAATAACGAACAAACACCTAACCGCCGCATTTACGCTGTCAACATTGACCCCGCCGACAAACCGAGCGCTCAGGGCTCTAACGAGCGGAAGTGGCACCAGCAGATTGGAGTAATCCCCACCGCATCGGAGACAGAGGGCATAGCTGCTACTTCCGACCCGAAGAAAATGGTGTTCACCAACGGATTTGCTAGTGTCCGCACCATAAGTAATGGGGAGGAGATAAAGCTTCAGGATGACGGCAAGGGCTTCGGAGTGCTCGAAATTACGTCTGAAGACCCCCTCAATTTTAGTGCTAAAGTCAACTACGCTCCTTTGTCGCTGGGCGTGGCCACTGACTATTTTGATGTCAACGAGGCAGTGGCTGTAACAGTAACGCAAGACGGGAAATATGCGTTTGTTGCCGGTCGCAACTCTAGGGCAAATGTAAATACGCGCGAGGGTGGAAATATAGGCATTATCGCAAACCCGCTGGAACCCAATCCTCGACTGGTGGCCGCAACTCGACCGATTCCGGGCAGCTTAACTAACAACCTAGCGCTTTCGAGTGACGGCAAATATTTGATTGCTTCCTATCCCACCTTCGGTTTGGGAGGAAGTTCCTACGTTTTCGATGTTGAGCAAATGATTAAGGCTATAGAGAATCCGGGTAATTACAAGCTTGACGCCCGCGACAGGGGTGTGGATACTTGGGGTTTCCAGGCAAGCAATCAGCGAAATGCGACAACTGCCGACCTCGTCCGCGTGCCTATTGACGATATCAACCCTCTTGTCAGTATTGCGGCCGACTACGAAATTATCGAAGGAAATTGGATTAATAACTTTGGTTTTGGTATCCCGGATGGTACGAAACGCGCTCCCATTGGTATCGGTGGAAATCCTAAAGGTTTGGCGATCGCTTCTGTTAAAAATTGGTTGGAATTAAAAGGACCGATCGGGGATAGCAAGAATGATAGCAATCCTTTAACTCCTACTTTTAAGTGGGATTTGAAGGGTGAGAATGAACCCTGCGGTCTTCCTGGTTTTAAGCCTGATACTGATGTCGAGAAGGTCAATCTTTATGTAAGCGTTTTTCCGCAAGGGAAGGGCTTGTTGCCCGATGATAGGTGGGATGGGTTAAATTCGCAGGACGACAAAGATTACAATCCGAATCGGGTTCTGACTGCTCAATGGGAAAACGGTACGTGGACTTGGGATGGGAAAACTAAGGCTGGTTCTTCAAAGGAGTTTACTCTTTCTAGCGATCGAATGTTGACGGCGGGTCAGGAATATCATTGGGCTGTGGAAGCAGTTACGAAGAAAGGGGATAAAAAAGTTGTTACCGACAAGTTTAAAACTTTACTGCCGACTCCGATTTCTGGTGGTAATACTTTCAGCAGCGTTACTGTTTTAACGCGGGGTGTAGAACCCGGAAATTCCCAAAATAGCCAGTTGATTGATGGGCAAATCAATGGAGTTGCTAAACACATTTTTGATACTGGCGGTACGGTCATGAAATATCAGTCGGCAACTGGTAAGTGGCAGTCTGTTATTCCTCAAGGAAATAGTTGGATATCTAATACTAGCCTTCAGCCTCCTGTCTATGGCAAACCCTTAGTGCTGTTAGCTAATTGGATGGATGGGATGAACGGGATGGATGGGATTGAGCCGAAGCAACTTTATAATTCTGGTTTTGCTGAGGCGGCGGCTGATACTTTATTTGCTTCAATGGTGCAATTGGATTTAAATAAGGGTGGTGGTGTCGGTAGCCCAGGTCAGCTTTATGATAGCACCGGTAAATTAATCCGCACTCAAGGAGCGGTTTTCAACTCGCCACTGCACTTTATCGGTTTCGGGCAGGGGGCTGTTGTTAATAGTGAAATTGTCCAGCGTTTAGGTACGTTTTTACCTGATGCTGGAGGTACAAGTCGGGCAAATCGCGACCTGCAAATGACGACTATTGACCCTTACGATTACGATAATAATTCTTTTTCTGGGCCTTACCTTAACATTCTCGACCCGGAAATTAAGGTGTGGAATAATGTCACTTATGCTGACAATTACTACCAAACAAAGGGTATTGGGAATACAATTAACGGGCGAGAACTTTCTGGAACGAACTGGAAATCTGATTGGAATGTTTCTTTAGGAGAGCGGGCTGGATTTACGGCGGATGACGGGGAAGGTGCTTCCCATCGGGCGGCTTTGGCTTGGTATGCGGGAACTGCTAATCTCACAGGTAGCAAACTGCCATCGGAAAACGGTGACACAATTTACCGCCGCTTGGGCGATTTGGAGCAAAATAATATTGCTGATGTTACTAAGACTTGGTACACTCCTGATCACACGAATGCCAGTTTAACTCATGGCGATACTAAAGCTCCTTGGGAAGGAATTGGTACGGGTTGGTTCAACTCTGTTTTAGGTGGAGGTTCTCAATTACCTTCGGAACTCGAATGCGGGGTGATTATGCGGTTCCGACTTTGTTTAATGGAAATTTTGATGCGATCGCTTTCCAACGTAACGCTCAAACTATCCCGGGCTGGTCTTTATTTAATGGCTCATCTGAGGATGGTTCACAATCCCACTTAGTCGATTGGCTGAAAATCGGAGTTCAAGAAGAGAACACCCTAGAAAAAGGCTTAATAGGTAGTGGTTATTTAGATGCCATAGGATACGATGAGAATCAGCCTAATTATGCTCTGAGAATGGGATTAGGTGGGGCAAAACAAATAGTACACAACTATTTTGTGATGCCAGAATGGGGAGACTTGCGGTTTAACCTCCACGCGCCATATCGGAACACTGGAAAGCTTAAGGTCTGGTTGGAAACTCAACCGGAAACTAATTCACAAGGGCAACCAATTCTTGGTACTGGCAGTCATCTTCTCAAAGAAATCGATTTAGCAATAAATCCAGGTAATTCACTAGAGACATACGCAAGCGATATTGACAAAATTGGTTTTGGCAGAGGAGGGTTTGAAACTTTCCATGTAGATAGCAATCAGCTAGATCGATTTCGAGGTCAGGTAGCCAAGCTAAGATTTGAAGTTGAGGGGAATACTAGGGTTTATTTAGATGATGTTTTCTTTAAGAGTAATCACCTTAAATTTGGCAATCCATCAGAAGCTAGGTACAACTCAGAACCACCAAACTTTACCAATTCAAATACCACCAACTTGCTAATTGAGAAACCTCAATACGTAGTATCTTACGATCGCAGTACCCTCAACCCTGCGTGGATAAGTTGGCAAGTCAATAAATCCTGGCTAGGTGATTTAGACCGCCCCGCCACGATCTTTGTCGGGGATCCTCAACTACCAGAAGGATGGCCGAAAATTGACACTAGCTCCTATAAAAATCCTCAAGGTTACAGCTTGGGTTTCGATCAAGGTCACGGAATTCCTTCAGGGGATCGAACAAATCACAAAAAAGACAACTTCGCTACTTTTTTAGGAACAAATTTGATTCCACAAAGCGTGGACAACAATCGATTTTTTGGGAACTCAAAGGATCCCGCACAAGCATCTGCTTGGTATAACGTCGAACAACTGGTGCGGAATCTCGCGCAACAAGGTCAAGAAATTTACGTTGTTGCGGGCAGTTATGGTACAGATTGGAATTCACAGAAGCGAAGTAATGCTCATCCTGATGAAATTGCTCGAGGATACACAAATTCTGAAGCTTTTCAGCAAAAAGGAATTAACATTCCTGGATGGACTTGGAAAACGCTTCTAATTATGGATCGCCCTGGTCAAGGCATACCAGATATCAATCAAAACACGAAAGTGTATACATTTTTGACACCTAATAAAACCGAACCATTTGCTAATTGGCCTCTTACTGGGCAGCCCATACCTCACCCCTTTAATGAAATTCAAGCTGAGCTAGGACTAACTGCGACTCTGCCGGATATCCAAAATGCAGTTGAATGGCGTAATCCTGCTACTTGGCAGCTCACAATTAAGCAGCTTGAAAAGCTGATTGATGGCAGAGGAGGTAGAAAGATAAACTTTTTGTCTAGTCTTCCTGATAACATTCGGACTTATCTCAAAGATCAGTTATATCCAATTATCTAAATTCTCTCAACCATCCTTCAAATCAGACGAAAAACTCATCTCTGATTTGAAGGATATATGTTAGGACCAACGATAACTTCTCCATTTGGTAAAATTGTATTGCGAAATCGGCCAGTTTGAGAGAAAAAGATTTTAGCACTAAGTAGATTAGCGTCTGTGAAATTGACACCATTCATATCCAATGTCAATAAATTAGCACCCTTTAAGTTGGCATAGCTTAAATCCGCAGAATCTAGACAAGAATTTTTAAGATTAGCACCGCTCAAATCAGTACCCCTAAAGTTAACATTCGTCAAGCAGGACTCTTGCAAATTGGCACCGCTTAAGTTAGCATTAGCTAAGTGGGCATTAGGCATAATGATGTTATGTAAATCGACACCTCTAAGGTCAGCCCGATATAAAACTATGCCCTCAAACCTTCTTTCTCCAGCAGCGTAGCGCCGAAGCAATTCCTGAGTTTCCATGACTCTAACTGGATCGCTTTTATGGCTACCATCTGGCATAATAGTATGACAAAATAACGCAGCGTCAGTGTTAATATTCTCCCATTTAGCAGCGCTAAAATTTGTGCCAATTAAGTTGGTATTAGACAGGTTTGCATTGTTTAAGTTAGCATTTTCCAAATTAGCATCGCTCAGGTCAGCATTCCATAAATTAACATTAGCCAGATTTGCATTGCTAAGATTTGCCCCTACTAAACAAACGCTACTCAAGTGAGCATTTTCAAGATTCGCGTTACTCAAATTAGCACCGCTCAGATCGCACCCCTTCAAAATACTTGAGTGTAAATCAGAGCCACTTAGGTCGATCTCAATTAGGTATTCATGCTCGATGAGAGTTCCTTCTAAATTGATCGAGGAATAGTCTCTCCATCCATCTTTATATAAATCGACCACCTCCCTACCAGCCATCTCTGGGTGATGGTTGTTGAGAGATAGAAGCGGAATAACTTCTTCGGCTTCTTCTTCCCATTCGAGATATTCTTCGTTATTCATAACCTTTTTCTGAAGATATTTACATATTAATAATAGCAGATCGTGAGCCAGACAAGATTACAATCGGAATCGTATCCTGACTGCTCAATGGAAGAATGGTACCTGGACTTGGAATGGAGGTAGTAAGGCTGGTTCTTCTGAGGAGTTTACTCTTCCTAATGACCGACCATCGGGCTGCTTTGGCTTGGTATGCGGGAACTGCTAATCTCAATGAAAGTCAGTTTCCTTCGGAGAATGGCGAAACAATTTACCGTCGCTTAGGTGATTTGGCTGAAAATAATATTGCTGATGTTACTAAGACTTGGTACACTCCTGAGCACACGAATGCCAGTTTAACTCATGGCGATACTAAAGCTCCTTGGGAAGGAATTGGTACGGGTTGGTTCAACTCTGTTTTAGGTGGAGGTTCTCAATTA
>NZ_JAEQCB010000307.1:0-1576 GCF_020738785.1 Microcoleus sp. PH2017_05_CCC_O_A
AGATTTTTTGATTCGGAGATTGGGAGATTTTTAGGTATGCGAGGGTGCGAGGATATTATTTGAGGTCGATCGTCACGATCACCACAGTAATATTGTCCCGTCCCCCTTTATCCTTAGCGGCTTCAATCAAAGCAGTTGCAGCGCCCTCGCAAGCGCGAATCGACTTCAGAGGCGAAGCAATCAAAGGATCGGAAAGTTCCTCAGTCAAGCCGTCGCTGCACAGCAGCAAGCGATCCCCGGGCTTTACGTCCACTGGCAGAATATCTATCTCCTGCAAATCATCGCGGCCCAAACACTGGGACAAAACGTGACGCCAAGGATGACTGCGAGCCTGATCCGGAGTCAGGGCCTTTCTTTTGACAGCCTGAGCCACCCAAGTCTGGTCTTCAGTAATCTGATCCAAGTGAGAGCCGTGCAGCCGATACAAGCGAGAGTCCCCGATATTAGCGCACCAAGGTCTCCCCTCATCCCTAAAGATCAGAACCACAGCCGTAGTCCCCATATCAGCACGCTCGGGATGTTCGAGCTGATCGGTCAAAATTGCTTGATTGGCAATTAACAAAGCCTTTTCCAACAACAGGGGAGAATCTTCAGGCCCTTCCCAATGTTCGAGCAAATAAGATTGAATCGCCCCAGTCGCAATCCGACTGGCTTCTTGACCTCCCGCGTGTCCTCCCATGCCGTCGGCCACTATGAAAAATCGCCCGTCAGGGTCTATGTGGTACGAATCCTGATTTACGGAACGAACCAGCCCTGTATCTGTCTTACCTGCGAAAGAGCGTTTCATAGATTGGTGCTTGGACTCATCGAACTTCAAAGCTTGATTTAATGGGTGCAATTTTTGATTACAAAACTTAAAATTCCGAACGGTACTGAAATTTCTGCCGATCGCTAGTCTTGGAAAAATTGCACTTCATTAGCCTTACATTGTAGATCGTCTGATGCTAATTCCGTCTGAAAATTTTCGTAAATCAAGCTGCATTCAGCAACACCTGGGCAAAAAAAGGGATTTCTAGCTTCAAAATAAGACATTTGGCTGGGGAGAAATCTATGCAGCAACCGGGGTTTTAGTGTCCCTAGCAAGTAATAGCTGTCAAGTTGAGAAACTTGTTGTCAGCCTGCGAAAACTTAACAGTGAACTACCCCGCCCTACTTCCTACGCGCCCTGAGCGCTTCGGTCGTTGAGGGCGGAGCTTCCAACTTCGACGGGTAGTGCCTTAGAAACGGATGACTTACGCCTTCGGGACTTTGGACTTACCTTCCCGACCTTGGCAGTAGCGCTAGTTCCTAACGCTAAAATACGGAGTCCTTCATCTCGAATATTGACCGCTGCGTTGACATCCCGGTCATGCTTTGTTTCACAGCTTTGACACTGCCATGACCGCACATTCAACGGCAAATTACCAACTCGATTGAGACAGACTGAGCAAGTCTTTGAGGATGGGAAAAAACGGTCTACTTCGACGTAGCACTTCCCCTGCTTCGTAAAACTTACCCAAACTTAACTAAAGCCATCTTTAGCTACAATGAAAGAGTTCACTTCCTGCGCTATTGAGTGGTCGGCCATCCCAAGGTA